>JAAHGS010000080.1 GCA_010692645.1 Symploca sp. SIO2E9 | reverse complement strand
GGGGGAGACACGGAGAGGGGGAGACACGGAGAGGGGGAGACACGGAGAGGGGGAGACACGGAGAGGGGGAGACACGGAGAGGGGGAGACACGGAGAGGGGGAGACACGGAGATGGGGAGACACGGAGATGGGGAGACACGGAGAGGGGGAGACACGGAGATGGGGAGACACGGAGATGGGGAGACACGGAGAGGGGGAGACACGGAGATGGGGAGACACGGAGATGGGGGAATGGCTCGGGGAGAAATTATTATTCTGGGCTGACTTTATGTAGTTCCTTTGTTCGAGAACTAAGAGGCTTTGTACTGTATTAAGTGTGAAAACTGCTATGATTACAGGCACTACAAAACTACTAGGTGTGATTGGCGATCCGATTGAGCATTCTTTGTCACCAGTTATGCACAATGCGGCGATCGCTTCTTTGGGCGTTGATTACGTTTACCTACCTTTGCCTGTAAAATCAGAGAATTTGGCAGCTGCGATCGCAGGTTTTGCTGCTATTGGTCTTAAGGGCTTCAATATCACTATTCCCCACAAACAGGCAATTATGCCTCTGCTCTCGGAAGTCTCAGAGGTTGCCAAGATTGTAGGGGCAGTTAATACGGTTTATCCTGGGTTAAAGGGTTGGGGCGGCACGAATACTGATGTCGAAGGCTTTATCGCACCTCTGCAAGCCTACCAACGAGATTGGAGTCAAACCAAGGCAGTTATTTTAGGGTATGGTGGTGCAGCGCGGGCGGTGGTTGTCGGTTGCACTCAGTTAGGTTGTACTGAGATTGATGTTGTTGGTCGTAATCAGGCAAAATTAACTCAATTTCAGCAAAGTTGGGTAGATTTAACTCTAGGAGTCAAGATTCATATTCATACTTGGGAGCAATTGCCGGAACTTACACCCCAGGCAGATTTTTTAATTAATACCACTCCTGTGGGGATGTATCCTCAGGTTGAACAATCTCCTCTGGAGGCAGAGATAATGCAAGGGCTGCCACAGGGAGCGATCGCATATGATTTGATTTATACTCCTAACCCAACTAAATTTCTTCGGCAAGCACAACAACAGGGTGCAATTGCGATTGATGGTTTGGAAATGCTGGTACAACAGGGAGCAGCTGCTTTGAAAATCTGGTTGGGACAAACGCCGCCAGTGGATATTATGGGTGAGTCTTTGCGGAAGCATTTGGGTTTAATTTGAAAAGTAATAAGTAATAAGTAGTAAGTTAATTTTACAAAATATGTCGAGGGGCACTCATTCCCCCTAGTAGTCTGTCAATTTTGAGATGAAGGATAACTGTGTAAACAATTATGAAATCGCCCGGAATTCCCTTACACCCTACACCCCACACCCCACACCCTGCCTCAACCAGCACACTTTATCAATGTCGCAGGTACTTAGCGTCTTGCCTGGGAGTGGGTATCTTAAAAGCAGAGCGGGAGAATATTGTTTATGGCATCTGTTCAAGACCCTTCCCTGAATGCAGGTTTAGCAGCTTTAAAACAGGGTAATTACTCAGTGGCAATTGCTCATCTCGAAGGCATTCGTGAGACGGAGTTAGATGAATCAGCAGTCTCCAAAGCTTCTCAGGCACTGGTTATAGCTTATCGCCAGAGCGGTGATTCCCAAAAAGCGTACGCTCTTTGCCAACACCTAACCCAGGATCCAGACACCGAAGTCAAGAAATGGGCAACTAAAACCTTAGCTAAATTCTCGACTAAAGAAAGATTGAAGGCTGAAACTGCCAACGATAATCTTCAATCTTCAAACCCTTCTCACTCACAGACAACCTCTAGCATCAAACAACGCTTACTAAATTCCACCAAGCGTCTGTTTTCTAACTCCAAAACCCAAAACCCAAAACTCAAAACTCAAAATCCTTCCCTTCTACCTGTTGCTTCCTCTCAGGTTTCCACTAGTCCCGAACTATATACCCCTCGCCCCAGATGGCGCAACCGAGGGCGTGCCCAGCGCTGGCGCACTCTCAAACCACCTAAATTAAGACGCCTGTGGTTAGTCCAGATTGCCACCATGATCGCACTCTTTTGGCTGCTGCGCTTCTTAGTGCAATTGGCGATGAGTACAGCTAATACCATCCTGATTAAACTGCCATATCTTGAACCCCTACAACTGTTCTACCGCGACCCAACTACAGTTATCTCGGGTTTGTTGGCAATCCTACTAATCCTTTCTCCTTGGTTAATCGATCGCCTCTTGAAATCGTCTCATAGTCTAGAACAACTATCTTTAACCCAGTTAGCATCTCACTCTCCAGAAGCAACCCAATTAATTCAAAGTTTTTGCCGCCAAAAACGCCTCCCGTTACCCAAACTAGGCATTTTACCAACTGACGCTCCCATAGCACTAACTTACGGCAATTTACCCCGCACTGCCCGGATTGTGATCACTGAAGGCTTGCTAGAGCAACTTGATGATGACGAAATCGCTACTATCTACGCCACTCAACTGGGACATATTTTCTACTGGGATTTGCTCTTGAGTTCCCTGGGTACATTAATTCTCCAGATACCTTACACAATTTATTGGCAAGTTGCCCAGTGGGGAGAGAGTTTCTCAGAACTTCTAGCCAGCAAATTCCCCTCCTCTCGGCAATGGGGATTGCCAATTCTTCTAGGCATTACTAGCGCAGTTTCTGCTTTGAGTTATGGCATTTACTGGCTAATGCGGCTGCCACTGTTATGGTTTTCCAGAGTTAGACTTTATTATAGCGATCGCCTAGCAATAGAAATCACTGGTAACCCTAATGGACTTACCCGCGCCTTACTAAAAATTGGACTAGGGATTTGCCAAGATATTCAGACCTTTGGTAATACCAGTAAACTATTAGAAAGCTATGATCTCTTGTTGCCTGTGGGGTATCAACAGGCAATTACCTTGGGCAGTTTTTCTCCCCAAACTAGCTTTGAGACAATTGTGAAATGGGATTGCACCAACCTCTACCGCGACTGGTTAATCATTAGTGCTTCCCATCCCTTAATTGGTGAACGACTGCACCTGCCTACTCGCTACGCCCACTTCTTGAAAATCGAATCTGAATTAGATTTACCACCACTAACTCCTCCAATTCGGAATAACCGCGCCTTACTCTCGAAAATAAAAAACAGCTATCAAGCCTTGCCCTTACTACAAAGTTCTGTTCTATTCGGTTTCATGCTAGGTATTGTACTGAGGAGTTTTCTGTGGGCAATTGGCAAAATTAGCGACTGGCTTAACATTGGTAATTTGATTTGGATGCACAATGCCGCTTCTTTTCTAAATGCTTGTATCTTAATCGCCTTTAGTATCTGTATCTTTATTTGGATTAACAGTTACTTTCCTGATATTAAAGCTAATACTGTCTGGACTCAACCAAATTTGGGAGCCTTTTTTTCTAATCCAGATACCTTGTCCCCAGATAGTCAGCCTATCGAATTAACTGGCACACTTTTAGGGCGTCGCGGTTTACTCAACTGGTTGGGACAGGATTTAATTTTACAAACCTCCACTGGTTTAGTTAAACTCCACTTCTTTTCTATGCTCGGCCCCTTTGGTAACTTACTACCTCAAGCCACTCGCGCCAGTGATTTAATCGAAAAACAGGTAACAGTAACTGGCTGGTTTCGCCGGGGTGCAACCCCTTGGGTTGATGTTGAAACTATAGGCACTGACAATAGCCGAATAGTAAAGGCAAATTATCCAGTCTGGATCACAATTCTTGCCTTCGCTGCTGCTCTCTGGGGAGCTTATCAAATTTGGCAAGTACCAGCTTGAGCTAAAAATAAATTCGTAAAAATGAGTCAAAAACATTGGAATCGAGAACAGTACAAAAAACACGCAGGCTATGTACCTAAACTAGGTCAACATCTGTTGGATTTGCTGCAACCAAAACCTAGTGAGCGCATTCTTGATCTCGGATGTGGTGAAGGTTTACTCACACTTGATATTCAGGCTGTTTTATTTCTCGTAGCAGATACTTAACAGTACATACTAAATCTTGAGGTAGAAAAGGCTTAGAAATGTAAGCGTCAGCCCCCTGCTTAATACCCCAATAATGATCGAATTGTTCTCCTTTGCCAGAGCACATAACTACTATTGGATATGGGGTTTTCTCCTTTGATTTGAGGCGACGGCAGACTTCGTAGCCATTCATTTTAGGCAGGAGAATGTCTAAAACCACCAACTCAGGATGATAGTTCTGAACTTGCTCTAAAGCCTCAACACCATCCTTAGCATAAATAACACTTAACCCAATCTCTCGGAGCAGTGTTGAGATTGTCTCACGTTGGGTAATACTATCTTCTACCACAAGAGCTCTACTCATAGTTATTTACCTCTCTCAAGAAACGCCAATTCCTTTGATATATGACTAAAGTGTGCTGTTTAAAGTGTATAAAAACCTCTTGGATGTGGTTAGATAATCATCAGACAATAGGAAATATATTGTCATTGACATTGATTAATTTTTTCTTGATCAACAGATATCTCTAGGAGCAGTATTTATACGCTCCAGGTAAGAAAATGGCACAACAATTGGCCAGAAAATAGTTCCCAAAATCAACACTAACCAAGATATGCGCCGTTGCTGAAGAGATATATTATTGTCCCGTTTGAAAGCTTCAAGCCAAACTAAAAAAAAGTAGAAAGCTGCCGATAAGTAAATTGTGGGTATAACTGTCATAGTTGATTCAATGATAATTTGTATTTGACCACAGTTGTTGAAAATAATCAGGGTTAACGCTCTTAATTAAACAGTCTGAATTACTGATGTTTGTGATCCTGTTTGCGTAAACGGGTACAATGTTGATGTTCGTGTATAAAATTCAAGTTAAGCTCTCTAAGAGACTGAGCTTGAGAGTTCATTATTGATTACAATCAACAATGAATGAATAGACAGTTGGTTTTATTCCCCATCCTTCCGGAGATAGGAATAATCGCCGATTCACCCTTGATTTGGATATAGCGTTTTAGTAATTTATCCAAGCCCAAGGCACTGATTCCGGATGATATTTCATTTATTAAAGATTTTTTGACAAGAGCTGAGGGTACTAAAATGCCTACTACAAACTGTGTTAGCGTTTATCAAGAAGTCTATAGAGAATTGCAATGAGACTCGACAAGCGATCGCAAATAACGCTCTAGCAACCCAATCATCACTGCTGG
The DNA here is from genome assembly GCA_010692645.1 of Symploca sp. SIO2E9. Lineage (GTDB taxonomy): Bacteria > Cyanobacteriota > Cyanobacteriia > Cyanobacteriales > Coleofasciculaceae > SIO3C6. Next base: position 22,263 of record JAAHGS010000080.1, on the reverse strand, counting down.
TTGCTCTAAGTGAGGCAGTATACCTGTTTGCGATATCGCCTCAAATCCCTTTATTGCTTTGGGGCTTAAACTTGCCAGACGCTCTCCTAAGCTTTGAGGAGTAAACTGTGCTTCTTCTCCCCAAAATATTACTGTCGGCACAGACAGTTGCTCAATATACAGTGATAAGTCAAAATAAAGGTCACCCCTTAAGAAAGCCAAGGCTGCACATTCAGCATTTGGTTGTTGCGCAGAGGCTAAATATGCTGCTACCATTTCCTCTGTCACCCGTTCAGGTTGAGCAAAGAGAAACTTAACCAGAAAGTTAGCCACTGCTACCTCACTAGTTGCCCCTAAGGTATAAATAAGACTGTTCAAAAATGGTATTCTGATTAGGTTAAGGGGTAATCTACGTCCTGAGTCTTGACCAAAATCAGCAAAGCCAGAGGGAGAAACCAATAACAAGGCTTTGAACAATTCTGGGCGCTTGATCGCAAGGCGAATTATTAAAGCTCCTGTTAGGGAAGATGCTACCACAGTTACTGGGGAGTCAGCTACCTGTGTAAGAAACTCACTCAAAATCGTCAGATAGTCACTCACTGAGTAATCCCGGAAGGGATGAGCCGATTTTCCCCAGCCAATCAAGTCGGGAGCAATCACTCGGTAAGTGGTGGCGAAAGCGGGATAAACTTTTGACCACTCGTATGCCCAAGCACCGCCACCGAAGTTATGCAAGAAGACTAGCGGCGGTAAATCCTCTTCCTGTGAATCTGCTAGCTTCCACGGTGGTGCAACTGGAGTGTAGTAAACCATTGCACCTAAGGAGGTATCGACTACTCTTTGCCCAAAGCCAGGGGGTTGAAACTCAAGCATTAGTGTTTAGACTCAGAGCCTCTACATAAACAATAATAGGATAAAAATGTGGTTTAATCTTATAGTTAAATCCCATTTCAAATCTCATTGTCGAGAATTCTTATGAAAACAGAAATTTGCAACTCTTTTAGTCATGGATTTGTTTTAACAGAACAGGAGTTGCAAAGGATTCATAACTTAATGCTTGAACAACTTGAGTTGGTTAGCAATAATACAAAGTCCACTTGCCAACTGAAATTAAAAAATGGCTCAATAGCAGAGCTAGACTCTCTAGATGAAATATTTTTATTAGATAATATTGGTGCTACAGCAATTAAACGCTTAAGTCTTACAGTTGCAGACGCCACAAGTTATTCATCATGTCAAGCATCTCTAGAATTTAAAGACGCTGATTTTGAAAACACAACCGAATCCATAGAGTATAGGATAATCGGCAAGGACCGCAGGTGGGTATCTATCACTACTTCAAAACTAGAGGAAAGAATTTACAGAATTAGAAGATTTGCGATTAATCAATTAATTAAGAATAAAGTTCGTTATGTTCTCTTTTCAATAATATTCACAGTCGCCACTATGATCTTCGGATTTTTGGCTATAAGAGAACGCCATCAAAGCCTAATAGAACCATTAAATTCTATAGAAAATCAATGGAAAGATGGGAATATTGTCGATCCAGTAGAAGTAATTTTATTAATAGAGAAAGCAAAAATACAAGCAGAAACAGAAATCTTAAGTACAGTACCCTTGATTTACTTAGTAATGTTGCCACTACCAGTAATATTGATAATTCTTGTCTGGCAATACTGTTTTCCTCCCTATAACTTTTGTTGGGGAGAATACTTAGGAATATTTGACAGAAAAAGAAACCTAGGAATATTTTTATCTATAGCCATAATTTTTATTGTTTCAGTGTCAATTATTTCTAAGGGTGTTACCTTACTGTTCAGTATCGGTAATTAACTAATAAATAAGTTGTTCTCCCTGGAAAGCTATTCTTAAGACAATCAATAAAGTTAACTAGAGATAGACTTAAGAAAAAATTAGCGATTGCTAGTATTCTTGATTCTCTCCTTTCTACAACAGTAGGAAAAGTCTGACTCAATTAACAAAAATTTTAACCCAATGACCACCACAGACAAGCAATGATTCCTTCAGTCTGGATAGAAATGTGCTTCAATCTGGGACAACTTTTCCTCTATTTGGAAATGGTTGAGCCGCTCCCAGTCATCAGCGATTGTCAGAATTTGCCCAATCACAGAGTGCGCATTTTGCGAACTAGAAAGGTGCATCCCTTCCCAATCACCATGCTCAACGCAGCTATCCTCGATAACAACAAGATTTTCCTGTAGCTCCATGCTGGCATCTTTGAGTAATTGTCCTAGCCTTTTGGCATTGCGCTTTTTGGCTTTGATTTGTTGGCGTGTAAGTAACATATCAGTTCCTTTGATAACTCCACTGTTTATACTTCAGCCGTAGAAACTCTGATTCCGGTAAATTCTCTATAGTTTGTAACATTTTTTAATAATTAGGTAATTTTTGTGGTTCTAGAGCCGTTATTTAGAGGCTAGGTAATAGATGCAGCGCGTCTATTTCATCTGTTGTTTTCGTCCTTTTTCCTTAACAAAGCACTGCCTAAGGCACAATTTCCATCATTTATAGTACATTTGAATTATATTAGTTGAGTAACACTAAAATAAAAATCAGCCCTTCCAGTGGTAGAGTCAAATTATGGCTAACATTAAGACTGGTATAGAGTGGACTGACAGAACCTGGAATCCTACTACTGGCTGCAACAAAGTGAGTCCAGGCTGCACATATTGCTATGCCGAAGCACTCACCAAGCGCTTTCCGAAAAATTTCCCTAATGGTTTTAACTTGACGCTGCATCATGAGCGTTTAGAACAACCTCGGCGTTGGCGCATTCCAAGTCGTATCTTTGTCAACTCAATGAGCGATCTTTTCCACGAAGAAGTGCCTATTTCATTTCTACAAGAAGTTTTTGAGGTTATTCGCCAAACTCCTTGGCATGTGTATCAAATTCTAACCAAACGACACGAGCGTCTACTTGAGCTAGCTCCTCTGCTGTCGTGGCCTGAAAATGTTTGGATGGGTGTTTCTGTTGAGAAGCAGGATTACGTCACCCGTATTGATTACTTAAAGCAAGTATCTGCTCATGTGCGCTTCCTCTCATGTGAACCCCTCTTAGGCGCTTTACAACTCGATCTAAAAGGCATTGACTGGGTAATTGTAGGGGGAGAGTCAGGACAAAAATATCGTCCTCTGAAAATCGAGTGGGTGCAGGATATCCGTGAGCAGTGTAAGGATGCTGGGGTAGCATTTTTCTTTAAGCAGGTTGGCGGTAGAACACCCAAAGCTGGAGGAAGGCTTTTAGAAGGGCAAATCTGGGATCAGATGCCAGAAGCCTGGAAACATCATCAACAGCAATGGGAAGGATATAGTGTAAAAGCTACTCGAAAAACAGACCAAGCTGGTATGATTGCTTCGGTACAAAGGTGATTCTTGCCTTATCTGCGACTGTATTTTTCTTTCTGTTAGGGGATTCTATTGTAATTTTGCCTTGAGCCTCTAGTTTCAGGAGTACATCTTTATAATTTTTCTTGATATAGCGCTTGCCAACATGGTGTTGATCATAAACGTCTATCATTGTCATTGTCTGACCAGCAAACTCATCTAAAAGTAAATTTTCAAGCTCATCAAGTGGTCGATAAAGCTCATATAATAGTGGATAGTTGGGCGGAGCTGGATTGTACTCAAAAGATGCTACTCCTTGTTTGGTATTAGAACTTTCCTTAGCCATAATCTCTTTCATGATTGAATAACCACGCACATGCTTAGATACAAAAATTAGATGATGACTAGTTCTATTGCCGCCAGAATTTTTAAAACAAAATGGTAGAGTATAATTACCTCCTAAGTTTTTGATAGCTTTACAAAGGGCTTCTACAATTATTAACTCTCGTTCATCTGGTTTCTTAGATTCAAGTTGTTCTCTAAGCTGATTTGCTTGTTGTTTACAAAATAGAGAGTTCATATGTTCTTCTACTGTTGTGTTATGCAAACCCATATTAATTCGGTTATAGTTAAAGAAAAATATGCAATCACATCCCCAATTCATGATTGCTGAGCCGATCAGTCTGAGTGACAATCCTTTATAGCCCCAAGGATCTATGAAAAATAGCGTAGGGATTAAATTGTTCTGCTCAAGTTGCTGAACAATTTCTTCTCCAACTTCATTGTTTAAGACTAATGGTTTATTTCTCAAGCTGTCTACATTAGGTAGTGATTCTATTGCATGCCGTAGTGACTGAGTGTTGTCTGAATCTTTATCATTAAAAACGGTGACTAACATCTCTCGCATATCTGGCTCATCAATAGCACGCTCTAAAATCAGTAATGGTGTAGACTTAGAACCGTCTTTGTAGCGACCTGGACCAGAAAATAGATCAACATAGGCAATGTTCGTCTGTCCTTTCTTTGCCTGTGGGATAATCACCTTTGCCCAAGCCCAGAAATATTTAGCCACTATTTCAGCTTTAACCAATGATTGTTCTCTGGATTCATCGAAGAAAGAACTGTCAGACATAATTTCTCCTCTAGGGCTGAACTAGGATAATCGCTACTTGTGAATTGTACTAATTTTAATTTTGCTACAGCATACCCTCAGCCTCAGTGTTTCAATTTAGATGAAACTTGAGGCACTAACTACAGTACTAACTAACTTGCAGTTCAAAATTAACTCCTTTGTACCCCTAGTATACTTACAGACAAAAGTAGGCTTTGTTTGTAAGAACTAGACTCAAGCCTATAGGCGGCTCTTACGATAAACTGAAAAAAAATACCGAAGCTGCAATTATGACCGAGAACAATCGCTCCCCATGGGATGCTGGCAGATTTTTAAAAACCCTTACCTATTTCGAGGTTATCCCCTTCCTTAGCTGCCTACAGCGCCTATTGACAGGTAATACCAGTAACAAAAAAGCAAGCCAGAGTGGAGTCAGAAACATGGGCATGATACTCGTAGCTGGGGCAACTGGCGGTGTTGGCAAGAGAGTAGTGCAGCGTCTTCTCGATCATAATTATCCTGTGCGCGCCTTAGTTAGGGATGCTCAAAGAGGGCGAGAAATGCTTGGTGATCAAGTAGAGTTATTTGAGGCAGATATTACCATCCCCGAAACCTTAACTCCGCAACTGATGGACAATATCTCTGCCGTAGTTTGTTGTACAGGTGTTCGAGTACAACCTGTCGAAGGCGATACCCCTAATCGAGAAAAATATTATCAAGGCATCAAATTTTATATGCCCGAAGTTGTTGATAGCCCGGAAATCGTAGAATATGAGGGCATCAAAAACTTAGTGCAAGCGGCAGCTAAAAGTTTAGGAAAAGCAGGCGATAAACTGCTATTTAATTTCATAAATACTGGCAATCGTCAACTTTCTAACGCTTTACAATTAGATAATTTGAAAGAAATCTGGGGCGCTGTTGATGATGTAGTTATGGGTGGCGTTAGTGAGAGTTATGTACAACTGCTAGATAATGCCATGCTATTCACTGGTAACGTTTCAACTGCTAACTCTGGCGGCTTTGTTTCAGTTCGCACCCGTAATTTTGAGCCAGAATTAAATTTAGTTGAATACGAAGGTATAGAACTAAAAGTGAAGGGAGATGGTCAAAGATATAAATTTATTCTTCGTAACGAAGCTAAATGGGATGGCGTTGCCTACTGCTATTCTTTTGATACGGAGAAAGATAACTGGATTAATGTTCGCATCCCATTTACTGACTTAATTGGTGTATTTCGTGCCAAAACCTTGAGAAATGCCCAACCCTTCAATCCTAGTAAAGTCAATGCCCTACAGTTAATGCTCAGTAAATTTGAGTATGACGGCGCACTCAACCCGAATTTCCAACCAGGAGTTTTTGCTCTACAAGTAGAAACTATCAAAGCCTATGGTGGTTCTGCCCAGCCTAAGTTTATCATGCTCAGTTCAGCTGGCGTTACTCGTCCAGGACGCCCCGGCATTAACCTAGAGGAAGAACCACCCGCAGTGCGAATGAATGAGCAACTAGGGGGAATCCTCACCTGGAAACTAAGGGGAGAAGATGCTGTGCGGGAAAGCGGCATTCCCTATACAATTATTAGACCCTGTGCCTTGACGGAAGAATCAGGAGGTAAAGCTTTGGCTTTTGATCAAGGAGACAACATCAAAGGCAAAGTTTCCCGTGAAGACATTGCTGAACTTTGCCTTCAGTTACTAGAACAACCCCAGGCTTGCAATCTTACCTTTGAAGTGAAAGAGGACATTGATAGCGATTGCCCAGGGGGCAGCGCCAAAGGCGATGCTCTGCTAAGAGCAGACGCGCTTCGCGATCGCAGGTTAGAGTGGAAAAGTATATTCTCGAATCTTAAAGTTGATGCTCCAGTTTTAGGGAGAGAATAATCTGCCTGCATAAATAGCAAGGACAAGAATGATTATTATGATCAGCTTTGATCAGGAATACACTGTGGCAACAGACCTCATCAGCAGAAGCTCACAGACACAAAATGAAAATTTAATCTGGGAACTACTACCGCCTACTTCTTAAAGTAGCAAGTATTTCTATTTACTAGATAGTTCTGATGACTTCCAAAAGAAAAAAAACTTCGACTCTGATGCTTGTTTTGATTGCCTCAGTCTCATTGAGTGCTTGCCAATCGAGTCCGAAAAGATCAAGAGAAGTTTACCGAAATCTCAGTGACTGTAGCCTCGAATGGGGTGGAGCAGAAAAGTGTGAACAAGTACAAGATGGTTTATATCCTGTCAGGTATTATTACGGCCCCTACTATAGAAATATCAATGGCAAAGTTTACTACTCAGACAAACGTAACAGATCCCTGCCTGTTCCTGCCAATGCCGGCATCCTAAAAAATCCCCAAGCGCAACCTATACTTTCGGTTAGAGAGGATATTTGTGCACAAAAGAGGATTATTCCAGAGACTGGAGAGATTATCTGTGACGATGAAAATACTAGCGGTGGAAGTCGAAGCTACACCAATAGGAATAGGCAATTTAATAATGTAAATGATTATGCTGTTCCTGGTAGTGGAACCGCTCGCAGCAGTGGTAAAGCTAGTCGTGGTGGTTTTGGTTCCACTGCTCGTGGCGGCAGTAGAGGGGGTTAAAATCCAGAATGGAACGTATCATTATCGAACCCCGTGCTAATTGGCAACAAAAGTGCGAAGAAGTCGGATTTCACTTTTATAATGATGAACATAAACAGAAGTACTGGAATGAAGAAGCCTGCTACCGTTTTACTACTGAAGAGATAGAGGAATTAGAGACAGTAACAGAGCTTTTACATGAACTTTGTTTGCAAGCAGTAGAGTTCGTTATTCAGGAGAATCGCTTCCAGCAACTGTGCATCCCGCCTGACTTTGCCGAATTGTGCCGTAGGTCTTGGGAAAGAGATGACCCTACACTTTACGGTCGCTTTGACTTAGTATACGACGGTAAGCACCCTCCGAAATTATTGGAATACAATGCCGATACCCCTACAGCACTATTGGAGGCAAGTGTAGTTCAATGGACTTGGTTAGAGGAAATATTTCCTACAGCGGATCAGTTCAACTCAATTCACGAAAAACTACTGACAGCTTTCCGGGAAATGAATTTGCCTCAGTGGCAAACTCTCTACTTTAGCTGTGCAGACGATAGCCAGGAAGATTTAGATACAGTTGAGTATCTTCGGGATCTTGCTATTCAAGCGGGGTTAAAAACACAACATATCTTGATTGAGGATATTGGCTGGAATCACACTCAACAAGTGTTTTGTGACCTCAATGAGCAAACAATTGGGAGCCTATTCAAACTTTATCCCTGGGAGTGGCTAATTAGAGAACCCTTTGGGAAATATTTGTTAACAGAACCCATGATTCTGCTTGAGCCAGCCTGGAAGTTAATTCTCAGCAACAAAGCCATTCTTCCTGTACTTTGGGAACTCTTCCCCAACCACCCTAACCTACTACCAAGCTATTACGATCCTCAGAAACTATCCTATCCCTACCTCAGTAAGCCTGTCTTTTCTCGTGAAGGAGCTAACATCACCATTTACTACGAAAAAGAACAATACCAAACTCCTGGGATGTATGGGGAAGAACCATTAATCTACCAGTCTTACTATCGGCTCCCAGAGTTTGACGGATACTACCCGATTATTGGTTCCTGGATTATTGGTCATCAAGCAGCAGGTATTGGTATTAGAGAAGACCACACTTCCATTACTCAGGATACAAGCCTCTTTGTACCCCACTACTTCCAATAAATGCCCTGATACAAATATTTATGGCAACCTACTGATTAACTGGCAAGTTGCTTAGAATTTTGAGGCTGCAATAGACACATTAACTCGCTAACTCCTCGCTGTATATGTCGTGACACAGTCATCGGACTAACACCAATTTGCTTAGCTACTTCTTTGCGAGGTAGCTCTCGAAAGAACACAAACTCAATTGCTGCCTGAGTCTTCTCCTCTAGTTGGCTAATTGCTCCTTGCAGCTGTTGTCTGTCCTCTTCCCAGTGCTGCAAAGCCTGTTGGCGAGGATCGAGCAATGTCTCTCCCAAAGTCATTGTAGGAACATCAGCTGTATGTCCCATAGTCGCATCCAAACTTAAGGGCTTACGATTTTGAGCAGCCAACTTACTTTCCTGCCATTTTTGCAGTGAAATCTTTAATTCCTGAGCAATCTCAGCATCTTTAGGAAGACGTCCCAGACTTACTGCTAACTGTTTACCAACCTTTTGCCCTTGCCTTTGAAGCTCTTGCCACCGACGAGGAATCTTAACTAGAGAACCCTTGTCACGCAGAAAATGTAGCATTTCACCACGAATGTAAGGCACAGCAAAGGAACTAAACACTCCTCCCTGATGTGGGTTAAAACGCTCGATAGCATGAATCAGACCAATGTAGCCGATTTGTTCCAAATCTTCATACGGTTCAGCACATTGCCAGCTAATTTTATGTGCAGTTTTTCTAACTAACCCACAATTTAAATTTACTATCTGATTACGAACTTCTATAGAAGGGTTCCGGTAGTAAGCAATTAAAAGTTCCATTACCCGAAAACCTACAGATTGAGTTACCATGATCAAAACATTCCAGCAGTGGAAACTTATCCCCTAAAGCAGCTTGTTATTAACAAGCAATCTTGAACTCATTGTCTGAATATAAAAACTAATCAACAATCGTCTTTCTACGGAAATAACTAACCTAAGTTTTTCTGATCTACGCAAAAATACGTAAAGTTCTATATTTAGAAAATAAAAATTAGAAAATTAGCAACTTTTTCATAGTTTCAATAATGTCATTGCGTTGTGAACTTGCATCAAGCCGACACAACCCATTTCCAACTTGTCGAATCTGCTATTTTTCTCTGTTGGCGAAGGAGGGTGGATTTCCGTAACATGCACAAGCCATTAGAACTTTTTACACTTAGATTAGTGATCAAGTTCACCAGTAAATCTCATGAGCAACACGAGTAACTTTCGTCAAGCAATACACCAAGCACAAACTCAGGCGCTAGTTGGACCTAACGTTATTGCCAACGCCCTTCCTTACTTGGGCGGCGGATTGGTTCTAACTGCCATCGGCACCTACGGTGGTATTGGAGTTATCAATAACTACCCAGAGCTATTTATGCCAATCTTCTGGGTTGCCTTAATTGCAGAACTAGTTCTATTCTTCATCGCCCGTGGTGTTGCTGAAAAAGGAAATAACAGCGTTGCACTGCCCCTTTTAGCTAGCTACAGCCTTCTCTCCGGCTATACCCTCAGCGGCCTTGTATTTATTGCCCTGAGTACCCAAGGAGTCGGTCCTCAAGGGATTGGCATTGCCGCCCTCAGTTGTGGGGTTACCTTTATTGCCGCCCGTCAAATTGGCTCTAATCTCTCAGAAGAAGATGGTCTTGCCTTGACTAAAACTGTGCAGCTTGGGATTATTGCCCTCTGCGTCGTCTTGGTTGCCCAGCTGCTATTTTCCCTATTTGGAGTTTACACACCCACTTTTCTAGAAGTTGGGATTTCCGGGATCGGGGTATTGTTGTTTGTAGGTGCAGCGGTAGTAGATTTTTTCATCCTGCCTCGCACTTATCGCGATGAGCAGTACCTACCTGCAGCCCTATCGATGTACCTGACTTACATTAACCTCTTCATCTTCATCCTGCGGCTGCTGATTGCTCTTAACAGTCGAGACTAAAATCAGTATGTCCTAGTAACTTAATCAATTTTCAATTCCTCGCTAAAGGGGAAAGGGAAAAAGTAAAAGGGTGAATTGGAAAACCCAGAGGTTTGAATCAAGATTGCTCTTTTTCAACTATTGCCCATTCCCTATTCCCTTTCAAAGCAGCTTACTAAAGGTGATGGAGATACTTTCTCGCCGCAAGCTGAGAAAGGACTTTAAAATGTCAGCAGGTAGATCACTGACTATAAATTTTATAGGAGGATAATCTCATGTTTTGATGGCAGCCCATATAACTGCCCCATCAATCTTGCCTCTAGGAGGTTTATAGGTAAGTGAGCAGTTATCTGGAGCAACAGTAAGCTCCGCTGACTAACTCAGTGACATCGTTAGCTAGAGGCTGGCTGAAAGTAATTATCACAGTTATACTGGCAAAGTCTGTTCCTTCTTGTAATTGGCCCTTTTTGTAATATATGAGTAGTACTGTTAAAGTTGTTCAACCATCTGGCATCTTAGACGGCACAAAAGCAGGTTCATTTCGTTCCGAAATTGCCGATCTTGTGGAATCTAATGCAGATATCGTGCTAGTTGACTTCTCTGATGTCAGCTTTATGGATAGTTCTGGTCTCGGAGCACTAGTTCTGGCTCTGAAAACAGTTCGTGCCGCTGGTGGTAAGCTCTTTATTTGCTCAGTCAACGAACAAATTAGAATGCTATTTGAACTCACCAGCATGGATAGAGTATTTGAAATCTTTCCAACGCGAGAGGATTTTGAAAGTAGTGTTACCCTTTCCAAAACCTAATGACGATATTTAGGAATTGCTAGCGGTTAATCGAAGTTGATTTCCAATAAAGACAAATCATCATCGAAATCATCTTTGGGGTTCATGGTTTGGAGAGTATGCAAAACCTGGTCTAGCTTAGAGTTAATCTTACTCCTGCACTCAACGAGCAGCCGGATGAATTGCTCCATTCCCCAGATGGTGCCATCCCCTTGGTTAATTTCGTAAATCCCGTCGCTGAAAATATACAGGGTGCTATCTTGAGTTACTTCACAACTGTGATCAACATAATCAGCATCAGGGAACATGCCTACTGGTAAGCCTACGGTCTTCAGTCGTTTCACTTGAATAAAAGAATTGGCTGTCCCTGAGAGCAATATTGCTGGTGGGTGTCCAGCACTGGCGTAAGTTAGCTGACGTTGGCTTCGGTTATATACCCCATACCAGATGGTAAAGTACTTATCATTGCGCTGAGTCATCTGGAAAGTTTCATTTAGCCCTCGCAGTACATCGCTAGGTTGGTAGTAGTTGATTTTGGGAAGCGCTCGGGATCTAAGCAAATTCAACACCGAAATAGTTGGTAAGGCAGCCCGCAAGCCATGTCCAGAGGTATCAAGTAGATAAACCGCCAAATTCTCTGAATCGAGCCAGTAGTAATCAAACCCATCGCCCCCGAGTTGCCGAGAAGGAATAAATCGGGAGTCGATGGTTATTGGTTTCTCGGTTATTTGGTCTGGTAGGAGTGAACTCACATAGTCAGCAGCTTCTGCTAATTCTGTTTCTAGCAACTGCTTCTGATTTTTTAAATCGCGGCTGAGTTGATGCAACCTCAAGCCAGCACGCACTCTTGCCTGCAATTCCGCGATTTCGATGGGTTTACAAAGAAAGTCATCGGCACCAGCATCCAAACCCTTGACACGATCTTCAACTGAACCTAGAGATGTTAACAAAATAAATATGGTGGTAGAAAGTTCTGATGTTGCCTTGATCTGTCTACAAACCTCCAGTCCGTTCATACGCGGCATAATCCAATCACAAAGGACTAGCCCTGGACGCAATTGTCGTGCCTGTGCCAGACCTTCTTCGCCGTTACTAGCAACTGAAACTTTATAACCCTGGCTATGCAGTGTTCGTTTCAGTAGCATCTGAATAGCTGGGTCGTCATCTATAATCAAAATTTGGTTCATGGCATCGAGGTACTACAATTCACTCTTGGATTAGCAGATGCACTTGCTCACAACCAAGGGGGTAACTAGATTCACCTAAGTAAGTGTAGTCTAATCAGAAGTAGATCAGGGTGCCTAGTAAAGTTAGCCAGTGGTAGAGCAAGGGTTTAGATCTAGGTTAGACTGGATGCCTCACAAGTTAGTATATGGGCGGGGTGCTAAGGTGCTTTGGTATGGTTGATTTAAAAGGCTTTGAGCAGTTGAAGAACCTTCAAAAATCCCTTAAACAAGTTTCTACAGATCTAAAGGCGTTAGACCAGCTTCTATCATGGTTTGACCAGCTCAAGCAACCAGATATTCCCAAAAAAGTCTGGTTGCAGTGCCAATTAGCCCTAGCTGAAGGGTTTACTAACGCTGTTCGTCATGCCCACAAAAATTTATCAAGTAATGTTCCCATTGATGTTGAAGTTACTATATGTGTAAACTCTTTAGAGATGCGCATTTGGGATCTAGGGCCCCCTTTTGATTTAGAACAGTGGCTTGAGAATCAGAATAAAAATGTTGATCGAGAGGCTGGGGGTGGACGCGGCATCGCTATCTTGCACAAAATTGCAGATAAGCTCAGTTATACACGTACGGATGATAACCGTAACTGCTTGTTGATTGTCAAAGGTTATTGAGGTATCGTGTGGTTACTAAACCCGTGAACATTGGCATTGATTAATGCTATAGCGGTTCTCAATTGGATGAGGTACTAAACCCTAGGTTTTAGGGAACTCTTAGCAGAAAATTCTTAAGAAAATTAAATGTACCTCTCTTAAATGAGAATTGCTATATTAGCTGGAGAGATCAAAATAAATATCTTTTCCTAAGAGATATCTTAAGCAGACAGAAAATGATTATTGAAGTACTTACTGCTAACTAAAATCTCTACTCCTCCAGAAGTAAAAATACTAATGCCATGGTGTACTGGTCCTACAGGAAATTTTTCAAACAGCGTTAGTTCAAATCCGGACAAAACTGTTACTCGAACAGTTTAATCTCAAATATTGGCAACTCAAATAGGGTCTGTAGATCAACTGCTCTTTAATTCCTTGGGTTCCCCTAAGTCAATTCCTTCTTCCGAATTCCCAAAACCTCATTTAGAATTATCACTACCCCCTGTTTGTTCAAAAATAGAGGGTCGTAAACATGAATTGGGTATGACTTTTGATACCAAGTAGCTCTCTAACAGAGAATATCAAATCCGTTGATCTCTAATCTTCTCTCTCTGTACTTCCCCTGCCTTCCCTGCTCCCTCTCTCCCAACGAATAAATTGCTTCTTTGATTACAACTTGGGTATCACCTCCCCCACTGGAAAATCGCAGAACCCCAACTCAGCCCTGCACCAAATCCAGAGGTAGCAATAATATCTCCTGGCTTGATTTTCTCCTGCCGTACTGCCTCATCCAAAACTAGGGGTATGGAAGCAGCAGAAGTGTTGCCATAATGAGCAAGATTGCTTAGGACTTTGTGAGCAGGAATATTGAGACGCCCAGCGACAGCATCTATAATTCGCTGATTAGCTTGGTGCAAAACTAGCCAGTCAATCTGGTCAGTAGTCATATTCGCCCAGAATAAGGCTTTATCAATTACTTCAGGGACCTTTTGTACAGCAAAGCGATAAACTTCTTTGCCATTCATGCTTATGGGCTTATAGCAACCCTGGCTAATGGTAACACCTTTGACAATTTCCTGAGTTTGTCCAGCATAGCCTAATCTAAGACAACTATTTTGGGTACCATCACTGCGAATTTCAAACCCTAGAAGGCGATCTTTCTCATTGGCTTGTAAAACTACAGCTCCAGCACCATCGCCAAATAAAACGCAGGTACTTCGATCTGACCAATCTACCCAACGCGAGAGAATATCGGCACCAATTAGCAAGACGTTTCTATAAACACCTGTGCGAATAAACTGAGACGCCGTCACCAAACCAAAGACAAAGCCTGAACAGGCTGCTGTTAGATCAAAGGCAACCGCGTTTGATGCTCCCAAAAGAGCCTGAACTTGGCTAGCAGAGCCAAAGAGATCATCTGGCGTTGAGGTTGCCAGAATAATCAAATCTAGCTTGCTCGCCCCCATACCTGCCATCGCTAGCGCTTGTTGTGCGGCAGTGGCGGCGATTGCACTCAGGCTGCCCTGGGAACTTGCTAGATGCCGTTCACAAATGCCTGTCCGGCTCTTGATCCACTGATCAGATGTCTCAACCATATGGCTGAGTTGATAGTTATCGAGAGTGGTCTCTAACTTTGCCGAACCACTCCCTGTAATTGCAATTCCTGCCCCTACTTGATTCAACACTATTCTCCATCAGTTGCTGGGATACGCAGAAACTCAGGGTTAAACTCATCCCACTACCGCTCGGCGCAGCCGTTCCCAAAGGGTAGGGTAGTGCGTGGGATTTGCCGTCATTTGCCCTTTGTACTTGGTCATCTGTTTTTAATAATGACCAATGAATAATAGCAAATGACAGCGAAGGGGCGACTCTGGTAGCACACCCAGAACGAGTCGGTTTCCCCATCGCTCTTTTGGTAAGTAGTGAAAAACCAAAATTAAGCAACCCAGCAGTAAAACCCTGCTGGAGGATGCTAATTTCTAACTTCTGATTCTTCACTCCGCCACTCCTGACTTTTCTGAATTCTTACTGCTAGCTCTTGGTTGCTCAACAGTTTTAAAATCTTGGGAGGCAATTCGCTCTAAGACTTGGTTCTCTATCGCTTCTTTTGCCAAACGAATTGCGTTGAAAATAGAAGGAGCCTGGGAACTGCCGTGACTGATAATACAAACTCCGTCAACGCCTAAGAGCAAACCGCCACCATGTTCAGCATGATCCATGCGCTGCTTAATCCGCTTCAGATTTGGCTTAAGTAGGGCTGTACCCAGTTGACCTTGTAATCCCTGGGGCAACTCTTCTCGGAGGATTTGCAGCATAATCTCGCCCACTGCTTCAGCAAATTTGAGCAATACATTTCCCACAAAACCATCGCATACAATCACGTCAAACTCGCCGGAGAGTACATCTCGACCTTCAGCATTGCCAATAAAAGGAATGCTCGGATTTGCTTGCAACAGCTGATGAGTACGGACAGCAACATCATTCCCCTTACAGGACTCTTCGCCTATATTAAGTAATCCTACTTTAGGCTCACTCACCCCTAGCACATATCGGCTATAGACCGTACCCATTACGGCAAATTGTTCCAGATATTTGGGGCTACAATCAACATTAGCACCCACATCCAAAATAATAACTGGTTTGCCCGCCACCAAAGTCGGAAACACTGCACCAATTGCTGGACGTTTAATGCCTTTTAAACGTCCTAAGCGCAGTAGAGCAGCTGCCATCGCTGCCCCTGAGTGACCTGCAGAGACTACAGCTTCAGCACGTTTGTGCTTAACTAAATCCATCGCCACATTAATCGAAGCCCTAGGTTTGCGCTTCAGGCTCACCAAAGGCTCTTCATCCATGGCAACGACCTCCTCGGCGGTCACAATTTCCAACTGGCGAGAAGTTTTGTGTTGTTTCAAGGAGAATTCTATTTGCTGAGGATTTCCCACCAGCAAAACCTCTACGTCTAACTCTTCTTGTGCCCTGATAGCTCCAGCAACGATTTCGGCAGGGGCGTGATCCCCCCCCATAGCGTCAATTGCGATCCGTGCGCGCGTCGATGCCATTACTCAAAGTTATAGAAACCTCCAAGATTTTACCAGAAGCACTCTCAACAATTTTAAATCCCATGTAATCTAACTTACACAAATTATAAATTAGTTAAGAAAACTTCTTAATATTCTGCCAATGCTTGAGTATGCTCGTCAACTCCCTACAATTAACCACTATGGAGGAACTCTGGTAATGTTACAAAAATTTAACTCTAAATTAGTGCTTCCTATTTTCTTGGCATCTGGATTAATTGCTCTACTGCGCTCGGTTTGGGCGATGATGCCAGTTACACTTGATCAGGTTGAGTTAATGGCTTGGCAGGATCTGCCTTTGTTTGCCCTGCCCCCTGAGCCAGATCCAGCAGCACAGGAGATTGTTGAGCAATACCTAGAACAGTTGAGTTCTAAAGGGGCGCTGCCCCAAAATCAAGGAGTATGGATTCAGTCAGGTATGAGACGACTGGCTACTCACCAGAGTAAAGTGCCTCTACCAGCAGCTTCATTCACGAAAATTGCCACTACCATCGCTGCCTTAGAGCAATGGGAACCGTCTCATCGATTTGAAACTCTAGTGAGTGCCACTGGATCACTCAAGGATGGAGTCTTGCAGGGAGATTTGGTAATCACTGGCAGTGGTGACCCTTTCTTGATCTGGCAGGAGGCTATTGCCTTAGGTAATAGTCTCAATCAGCTAGGTATTCGTCGCGTCAGTGGTAATTTAGTCATTAGTGGCGATTTTTATCTTAACTATGAGAGAAATCCAGAAATTGCTGGTCAGTTACTCCGCCAAAGTATCAATGGGCAAGCGTGGTCTCAGGTTATTGCTGCTGGTCACCGCTCAATGCTTCCAGAAACGCCAAAACCACAAGTAATGATTGACGGTGATGTTAAAGTTGCAACATCACCTATTGCCCAAAAACTATTGCTGCTACGTCACTGGTCACTGTCGATGACTCAAATCCTCAGGGAAATGAATATCTACAGTAACAATGAGTTAGCCCAGATGTTAGCGCAAGCTGTGGGTGGGGCCGAGGTAATTTCCCAATTGGCAGCCCAACATGCAGGGGTTCCTGATCAGGAAATTCAGTTAATTAACGGTTCTGGCTTAGGTGTTGATAACCGAATTTCTACCCGTGCTGCCAGTGCTATGTTCATGGCGCTGGAGCGGTTTTTGGAACCTCACCAGCTCAGTATTATAGATATATTCCCTGTTGCTGGTCGTGATCATGATGGGACAATGCTCGCACGGCAAATTCCCGTTGGTACTACTGTCAAAACTGGGACTTTACGAGAGGTAAGTGCCTTAACAGGAGTGATGCCAACGCGGGATCAAGGTTTGGTTTGGTTTGCAATCATTAACGGAGGTTGGGATATTGGCAATTTCCGACTCCAGCAAGACAAGCTACTAGAGAAGCTATTACAGAAATGGGGAACCATCCCAGAGCTTAACAAAAGTACTAATTACAAACCCGTTCTATTAGGAGATCCACAGCGCAACGAACAGATTTTCATCCCTTGAGTTGCTAAATCATGATTTATATCTATTGTCAATAAAAAGTCTATGGAAGAGGGCAAAACAGAACGCACAATCCTTTTAGTTGAGGATAATGACAAACAAGCTCACTTGATTGCAGAAGCTTTAAAGGAAAGCTCCGTGCCTCACCAGATGGTTCTTGTTAAGGACGGCGTTGCAGCTTTAGCCTATCTGCGCCATGAGGGTGAATACAATCAGAGAACGCGCCCAGACATTATCCTACTGAATTTAAACCTGCCTAAGAAGAGTGGTAAAGAGGTTTTAGCAGAAATTAAAACTGATCCCAAGCTGAAACGAATTCCAGTTTTAGTGCTAACTGATTCAAAAAGTAAAGAAGATATTTTAAAAAGTTACGAATTACACGTCAATTGTTACATTACTAAGTCAGATGACCTTAGTCAGTTATCTAAAGCTGTTAGGAAAATTGAAGAATTTTGGCTAGAAATCGTCACTTTGCCCAAAGAATGAGGAAGTTACTAGACCTCCTAAGAGTCTCAGCATCGTGGTGTAATTTTTAACATTTACTCAAGACATAACAGTTTGCTCTTTATGTTATGCTGTTAGTCGCGTTCAGGTCAGAGCAGGACTGCTAAATGTAACCAATAGTAGTAAAAAATCCTCAGTCTAGGATAAGTCTAGGAAAGGTTTTTCTGCCTCTGTACAGTTAAGTGAAGTTTCACGCTGTACTGTATTGATCTGACTAGCTGCGAGCAAGCAAATTGAGTTTTTGATAAATTCTACAGAATTTAAATTCAGGTAGAAATGCACTTGTGGTAGGGAATTTAGCCCTATCGGGTTTTTGCGTTTGATGGCGCTAGATGGGAGACCATAGATGATGGCGGGAACAAATTTACGGCTACAAGATCTTAATTTGACCAGTTTGGAACAGGAAAAAATTCATTTTCATGGTCAAATACAGCCTCATGGAGTACTGTTTGTCCTGGAAGAACCTGAGTTAAAAATATTACAATTTAGCAACAACTGCTCTACGGTTTTCGGCATCTCTCCCGAAGACATACTTAACTCCAAGCTTGAAGATATCCTTGATAGCTATCAGGTAGAGAGACTGAAGGCAGGGTTGTCAGAAGAAAACCTCGATTTTATTAATCCTGCCAAAGTATGGGCAAGGAAAAATGGTGATGATTACGTCGTATTTGATAGCGTTTTTCATCGTAGCCCTGATGGATTCCTAATTCTTGAACTAGAGCCTACCATCTCACAGGAAAATATCCCCTTTCTCAGTTTTTATCATCTAGCTAGAGCCTCAATCAACCAGCTTCAAGAAACCGCAAATCTTCGTGACTTTGGTCAGATAATTGTCGAGGAAGTTAGGAAAGTCACAGGCTTTGACCGGGTCATGTTATATAAGTTTGATGAAGATGGGCATGGAGCAGTCATTGCTGAAGAAAAACTAGAAAGCATGGAACCTTATCTAGGTCTCCACTACCCGGAATCAGATATTCCGAAACCAGCTAGAAAATTATTTAGTTCTAATTGGATCAGATTAATACCTGATGCCAACGCCCAGCCAGTTGAAGTATTACCAGTCCATAATCCCATTAGCCAGCGTCCACTGGATTTAACCCACTCTATCCTCAGAAGTGCTTCTCCCTGTCACCTAGAGTACTTGCACAACATGGGTGTTGGTGCTTCTTTGACAATCTCTTTGATTAAAGATCAAAAACTCTGGGGTTTAATAGCTTGTCATCATCTCTCACCCAAATATGTTTCCTACGAACTGCGTAAAGCTTGTGAATTCTTAGGGCGAGTGATCTTTTCAGAAATCTCAGCTAGAGAAGAGACTGAAGATTACGACTATCGCATGAAACTGACATATATCCAATCGGCGTTGATTGATTATATGTCCCAAGAGGAAAACTTTATTGATGGTTTAGTTAAACGAGAGCCAAACCTACTTGATTTGACAAGTGCTCAAGGAGCTGCTGTGTGTTTTGGTAGTAACTGCACAGTAATTGGCGAAACTCCCAATCAAGAAGACCTCAATTTTTTACTCCAATGGCTCAAGAGTAACGTTAACGAAGAAGTCTTTGCCACAGATTCCTTGCCCCGTATTTATCCAGATGCAGAAAGATTTAAAGATGTAGCTAGTGGCTTGCTGGCAATTCCAATTTCTAAGAGAAACTACGTTCTATGGTTTCGACCAGAAGTAATTCAAACTGTCAATTGGGGTGGTGATCCATCTAAGGCCTTTGAAGCTACCCACTCAGAAGGGAGTGTGAAATTGTCTCCCCGCAAATCATTTGAGCTGTGGAAACAAACAGTTCAATTACAATCTTTACCCTGGAAACAGGTAGAAATTAAGGCAGCACTAGAACTAAGAAAGGCAATCGTCAATATTGTTCTACGTCAAGCCGATGAACTCGCCCAATTAGCCCAGGATCTAGAACGCTCCAATGCAGAACTGAAAAAGTTTGCCTATGTCGCCTCCCACGACTTGCAGGAACCACTCAATCAAGTGGCAAACTATGTGCAACTCTTAGAGATGCGCTACGAACAGGAACTCGACGAAGATGCCAAGGATTTCATCGGCTTCGCTGTAGAGGGAGTCAGCCTCATGCAAACGCTGATTGATGATGTGCTAGCTTACTCGCGAGTAGATTTGAAAGGCATTGAGTTTGAACTCACTGAGGTGGAAACAGCCCTAGAGCGTGCCCTTGCCAATTTGGGAAGACGCATCTCTGAAAGTGGGGCAGTTATTACCAGCGATCCCTTGCCTACTGTCATGGCTGACAGTACCCAGTTGATGCAGCTGTTTCAGAACCTCATTGGCAACGCCATCAAGTTCCGGAGTCAACAGCCACCAGAAATCCATTTGGGAGCGCAACGCTTGGAGGATGCCTGGTTATTTTCAGTTCGGGATAATGGTATTGGCATTGAGCCGCAATTTAGCGATCGCATTTTTGTAATCTTTCAGCGCCTGCACACGCGGGATGAATATCCTGGCACAGGCATGGGTTTAGCTATTTGCAAGAAAATCGTGGAGTGCCACCGGGGCCGCATCTGGGTAGAGTCGGAACTGGGAGAGGGTGCAACGTTCTACTTTACGATTCCAGTAGGGAGACGCGAGCGTGAGCTTAGAAACGGGCGAAAGACACATAACAATCTTTTTAGTCGAGGACAATAGAGCTGATGTTCGCCTTATCCAAGAAGGATTAAAAAATAGCTCGGTGCCGCACCAGGTAGTGACAGTCAGGAATGGTATGGACGCCATGGCTTATTTGCGTCAAGAGGGGGAATATACTGATGCCGTGCGTCCAGACATTATCCTGCTAGATTTGAATTTGCCCAAGAAAGATGGTAGAGAAGTTCTGGCAGAGATTAAAGCTGACCCCAAGCTAAAATGTATTCCGGTGGTAGTACTGACAACCTCTAAAAACGAGGATGATATTTTCCAGAGTTATGACTTGCACGTCAATTGCTACATAACTAAATCCCGCAACCTCAGCCAGTTGTTCAAAATTGTCAAGGGGATTGAAGAGTTTTGGCTGGAAACTGCTACCTTGCCATCTCAATAAGAGCTTGATTGGTCAAAATTCTCCCCCTCTCCCCCTCTCCCCCTCTCCCCCTCTCTAAAGATGCAAGTTAAATTTGTAACAGCTTATGGTTGCAAGCCCAGTAAAAATATTGCTGATTGAGGACAGCTTAGCAGAAGCTAGATTTTTGCAAGAAGTTTTGAACGGAGCCAGGCTCGAGCAATTTAGTCTGGTGCATGTCAAGAGATTGGGAGAGGCACTCAAGCAACTTGAACAAGATAAGTTTGATGTGATCTTACTGGATTTGACCTTACCAGATAGCCAAGGATTGCAATCTCTTCATCCTCTGAATCAATGCGCCCCCAACTTACCAATTGTGGTACTAACCAATACCAATGATGATCAATTAGCCATTGAGTCCCTCCGTCAGGGAGCACAAGATTATTTAGTTAAGCGGCAGGTTAATTTAGAACTGCTAGTTCGCTCCCTGCGCTATGCAATTGAGCGTAAGCAGATTTCAGAAGCCTTACGAGAAGCCAATGAGAGCTTAGAAATTCGAGTCTCCGAACGTACTGCTCAACTTACTAAAGCCAATGAACTGTTGGAAGTGGAACGGATGAAAGAAGAGTTTATCTCCATCGTCAGTCACGAATTGCGCACACCATTAACCTCAATTCACGCTTCCCTCAGACTACTTTCAACAGGACAAGTCGGACAACTATCAGACAAAGTTAAGCAAATACTCGACATTGCCATAACTAATACAGACCGCTTGGTGCGTCTAGCCAATGATATTCTTGACCTAGAGCGGATTGAATCAGGTAAAAGCCTAACAGTTCAACAGACCTGTGATGCTACTGAATTGCTTGTACAAGCAGTAGAGACGATGAAGGCGATGGCTTGGAAGCATGGGGTTACTTTGTCAGTTACGACCGCTTCAATATCTGTTTTGGCTGATCCTGACAAAGTTGTGCAAATATTGACAAATTTGCTTAGTAATGCCATTAAATTCTCACCACCTCAGAGCAAGGTTTGGCTTGCAGTTGAACGCCGAGGCAAAGAAGTACTCTTCACAATCAAAGATCAGGGAAGGGGTATCCCTAAAGAAAAATTGGAAAGCATCTTTGAGAGGTTTCAACAGGTAGATGTCTCTGACTCCCGCAGAAAGGGGGGCACTGGTCTTGGTCTCGCAATCTGTCGCAAGATTGTCCAAGAACAAGGAGGTTGCATCTGGGCTGAGAGTGAATGGGCTCAAGGCAGCAGCTTCTACTTTACTTTGCCAATGTCTCATTAGCAATAAAATTGCTAAAATAGCTGATTTAGCCTTAATTTTAGCCTCCAAATATGTAGGACTTAGGCATTTGCCCCTCACGGGGTGACAAGCAGGTTAAAGTCGATACAGGGTGTGGGGTGTGGGGTGTAGGGTGTAGTGAAAAAACTATGAGCAAGACTCCTAAAATTAAGATTTAGTTGTCAACAACACCGGGTGGATAGAAAATA
>JAAHGS010000008.1:69217-141601 GCA_010692645.1 Symploca sp. SIO2E9 | reverse complement strand
GGGTTATAGGGGGATTAGCCGCAAGGTATATAACCTTGACAACTGAATGACCATGTAGGTGAGAAACCTACCCCGCAGGTGCAGCGGTGAAAGCACTTCCCTCAGGTTTGAGACTAGCCATCAACGCCTGAAGCAGGGATGAAAGGTGGCAATACTAGAAGCCTAATCTGGTATCCATCGAGCAAAAGTACCCATGAGCAAAGCCTAGGCTTGAAAGATACGCCTGAATCGTCGTAACCCTAAACCAGCGAAATAAGGCTCAATGCGCTGGAGCCAAAAGGCAAAGGATAAGGAGTTGGCAATTAACCTCTTGACCAACAAAGCACCTCCTAGAAACCCGGCGAATAGTATCACTCTAAAGGTACATAGTATGGTCATTCGGAACGAAGTAACCTCTTGATTGCTCTCAGATGGTCGAATCTCTGAGTAGGTGCTAACCGCATGCAACAAGTAGGGGAGATTGAGTCAGAAGCGAACGCCTGGGGTAACGCCCAGGATATGCAGACAGACTCACGGTGATTTGGATGATAAAGACTTAAGTAGTGAGTACACATGTCTAATACACAGCCTAAAAAACTGATGGTGGAATGGCACTTGATTAACTGGCGCAAACTAGAACGTCGGGTGTATAAGCTCCAAAAGAGAATTTATCGAGCCTCTCAACGTGGAGATGTAAAAGCACTTCGCGGACTCCAAAAGACATTGATGAAGTCTTGGTCAGCAAGAGCATTAGCGGTTCGTAGAGTTACCCAGGATAATCAGGGCAAGAAAACTGCGGGAGTGGATGGTATCAAATCACTAACCCCAAAGCAGCGCCTAGCCATAATACCCAAGTTAAACCTGGGTTCAAAGGTCAGCCCCACCAGGAGAGTATGGATTCCAAAGCCAGGTACGGAAGAGAAGCGACCATTGGGAATACCTACAATGAAAGACCGAGCCTTGCAAGCACTCGTCAAAATGGCGTTAGAACCAGAATGGGAGGCGCGATTTGAACCTAACTCATACGGGTTCAGACCAGGACGCTCATGCCATGATGCGATTGGGGCAATATACAATGCAATCAGGCTAAAGCCTAAATATGTGCTGGACGCCGACATTGCCAAATGTTTTGACCGCATCGACCATGAAGCACTGCTCAACAAACTAAAAACATTCCCCACCATCCGCCGACAAATTCGTGCATGGTTAAAAGCGGGAGTGATTGATTACATGCAGTACTTCGAGACATCTGAGGGTACACCGCAGGGTGGAGTCATCTCCCCGCTACTAGCAAACATTGCCCTCCACGGGATGGAAGAACGGATTAAGCAATACTCAGAAACCCTCCCTGTTAAAGGGCGAAGTAAAAAACAAAAACGAGAAAACCTCAGCTTAATCCGATATGCCGATGACTTCGTGATTCTCCATGAAGACATAACCGTTGTCCAAAGATGCAAAGAGATTATCTCTGAATGGTTAAAAAGCATGGGATTGGAACTAAAACCCAGCAAAACGAGACTTGCCCATACCTTACAAAGATATGAGCAAGAAGAACCAGGCTTCGATTTTCTTGGTTTTACGATACGACAATTCCGGGTAGGAAAGTATCACTCAAAGCAAGGGTTTAAAACCTTCATCACCCCAAGCAAAACAAAGAAAAAGGTACATTACGAACAAATCGCTAGTATTATAGAAGCCCATGGTGCTGCCCCTCAAGAGGCGCTCATAACGCACTTAAACCCCATCATACGAGGTTGGGCTAACTACTATGCAACTGCGGTAAGCAAGGTAGCTTACTCAGACATCGATAAACTCACGTACCAGAAGCTAATAGCTTGGGCAAAACACCGCCACCCCAAAAAAAATGGGAGATGGATATCCAAACGATATTGGCACACCATCGGCGGCGATAATTGGGTATTCGCAACCAGGAAAGGGGGTAAAACCTCACTTCGGTTACTAAGCCATGCCGACACTCCAATAGTCCGACATGTAAAAGTCAAAGGCGAATCGTCACCATACGACGGGAACCTGATTTACTGGAGTTCAAGAATGGGTAAAAACCCTGAAATGCCACCTAGAGTTGCAAAACTCCTTAATGCACAAAAGGGTAAATGCACCTACTGCGAAATGTATTTTCGTGAAAGCGATGTGATGGAAGTTGACCACATCATTCCCAAATCAAAAGGTGGAAGGAATGAATACAAGAATCTCCAACTCCTACACAGACACTGCCACGATACAAAGACTGCCAACGACAGCAGTCTGGGTACAAAATCTGGCTGTAATAGTGCCAAACCAAAGCCGCCAATCAAACCAGAGTGGTTCTGGATTGATGACATGCTGGTAATGAGGTATGCGTGACAAGCACCAAATCATTGAGGAGCCGGATGAGGCGAAAGTCTCACGTCCGGTTTTGAAGACCAGCGGGTCTTGTGAAGGACTCGCTGAGTTTAATCGAGTGTTGCAACTGTGGTCATGTTGTTGATAGGGACTTAAATGCCGCGCTTAACTTAGCAAGTGTCCCAATTAGCAAGTTAAAGCCATTAGAACCCTAGGCTATAGGGGGTTTGCCTGTGGACAAGAAGGAGCCGACTCCCTTGGTTGAAGCAGGAAGAAAACATCAAAACTACGAGCTTTGAGTAGCTTTGAGTAGGTTTTTCGTAGCAGATGACCAGCCCAAGCATTTAAGTAGGGTTTGCTGAAAAAGCCATGGTTGCAGGTGAAGACAGGTGTTAGGTGTTAGGTGTTAGGTGGTAGGTGGTAGGTATTAGGGGAAATCTAGCTCACCCATTAATCAGTGTTTACTTGACTCTTTCTTGCAAAAATGCTAGGATTTTCAGGATAAAGAATAGAAATTAACATTTTGTCCAAACTCTAATGCCGAAGGACAAAACCAATTTCATTTTTGATGAACTCCAGCACTGCAAATACAAGACGAAACTTAATGGATAATGCTGCAACAGAGAACGATCCATCCCATCTAATCTCTCAGTTTTGGCAGCAATGGCAAGAAAGTCGAGGCCAGCTTTATCGCTGCTGTCTCAAAATGTCAATCAATTGAGAGATACTATTTCTGTCACATTGCCGAGAAAATTTATCTAATCAACCAGAGGAGGAAAAATTCCTATGTCCTATCCAAAGTTAAATGGAGTCGTTCAAAGTGCCCCCAACAAATCATTAGGATTTGATGTAGACAGTCGGATTTCATATTCAGATGCTAAAAAATTTGTTAACCATGGGTACAAATTTTGTCTTCGATATATCTCCCTAGGCTCTTCTGAAGATCAAGGAGATTTAAACCATGAAGAAGCCAGTGACATTCTAGAAGCAGGATTAGCCTTAATGCCAGTACAACACGTTCGCGGCGATGGTTGGCATCCTAATACTAAGCTCGGAAAAGAGTATGGAGAGAATGCTGCTAGACATGCTGAGCAAATTGGGTTTCCAACCGAGGTAAACCTATGGTGTGATCTAGAAGGCATCCTGAAAAAGAATAAAAACGGTCAACTTATTGCCACATCTAAAGATGTCATTGAATATTGCAACGCCTGGTATTATTCAGTATGTTACCGTGGATATATTCCAGGGCTTTATGTTGGAGCAAATACACTTCTGAATCAGAGTGAACTATACCACGAGCTTGCTTTTCAACATTATTGGAAATCAGCAAGTAAGGTTGCTCACCCATATCCAAGAAATTATCAAATGATTCAATTTGAGATCGACAAGCCTTTACACGATATCGATATCAAAATTGACAATAATAAAACCTATATTGATAACTACGGAGGGCGACCACAATGGTTAATAAATCCGAGAAAAGTCAGGGGCCTATGAGTCATTTGGAGTAGGCGATCGCCCAAAATTGGGACATTCTCTGAAAGATAGGTAAATTGCAACAAGGTTAAAGGAATGCTTCATTGGTAATACGCTTTGAAGTGCGAAATGTGGGTTGATGATTGAAGTTGGTTGAGTCGAGATCAAAAAAATTAGTGGTAACTCTAAAAATTCAGAAATTGGGTTTAAAAATCGTCTTAAGAATGTAAGGAGAGAGGAGCGAAATTAACATTTTGTCCAAACTCCAATCAGAAGGACAAAACCAATTTCAGGTTTGATGACCTCCAGCACTGCAAATACAAGACGAAACTTAATGGATAATGCTGCAACAGAGAACGATCCATCCCATATTCTCTCTCAGTTTTGGCAGCAATGGCAAGAAAGTCGAGGCCAGCTTTATCGCTGCTGTCTCAAGATGATGAATTTTAACCGAATGGATGCGGAGGATGCTCTGAGTCAGGTAATGGTAAAAGCTTGGGAAAAGGTGCAAAAGTTCGGGGAAAAAATTACTAATTTAAAGGCTTGGTTGTATCAGGTAACTCGTAATTTTTGCATCGATCTTATCCGCCAACGTTCTTGTACTGCTGTGGGTGTTGAAAGTATTGAATGGGTGGGGAATACTGAGGAAGTTATTACGACAGGAACGGTTGAATGTCCAGAGTCTGTTCTGGAGAGAGAGGAGACGTCCGAACGGATACGAGGGGCGATCGCACAGTTGCCGGAAAAGTTGCGGGAGACGTTTATTTTGCATTTTTATCGGGAGCTTGACTATAAAGAAATTGCCGAACAGCAAGGGATATCTTATGACAATGTCTGCAAGCGGATATCTTTAGCACGGAAACGGCTTAAAGAGAGGTTGAGTGCCTATTTTCGAGAGTCGGAGTCGGAAGTAGGGACAAACAGCCATTCGTCCCTACAGATGTCAGGGTCGAGTCGGTCTCCTACTCCAGAAGAAAATGGGGAAAAGCAGCAGCAGATAAGGTCGCAAGATGATAAGAGTGTTTTGGCGACGGTGACTTTATTGGTTGAATGTGAGATAGCAAAAGTTCAACTATTTCCTAATAATAATAATGCTATATTTAGTTGCCATTCGATTACTCCATCAGGCGATCGCCCTATTTCTCCATCACAACCAGAGGTAGAAAAGTCAGAGACTGTTGATAGTTTTGGAGAGTTAGATCGAGTCCGGATCATTAGTGATGAAAAAAACTATCCTCGTTACACAGGGCAAATCTCTCTATTTTCTGCTCTCCCCGCTCCCTTATTTATAAGTATTCAACGGTCGATGAGATTAAAGGCGATCGTATGGTGGAATAGAATGCATGTCGAATATGTATGTCGTGACCCACCTTTTTTATCGATATTAGCTGTGTTTTGGTGGAGTTTGAACCTTGGTGTGGGATGGAAAGGCGGAGGGGGGGCATTCAGCCATCCAATCATAGTTGCGCCTGAGGCGCTGCATCCATTGTTCTTGAGATTCTCCATTCAGAAGGTATGGCATGAAGGTCGTGAATAATTAAAAAAGTTGAAGTCGTATGAGAATATGTTGCATAAGCTTCATGACGGGAATGAGAACATGAGATGCTTTTGGTTATTGAAAAACTATCTTAACGTTGTTCTATGTATCATGCAAAGACCAACAGCAAAAGGAGTGAGGGTTAAGCACCGGTAACAGAGGGTTTAGAGGAGCAGACGCCTCTTGATTCTTATACAAACGTTAAGGGATGAGGTTGCTTTCCAAAAAGCTAGATTCGCATCTATATAACGCTTATTGAGTTAGTTCGAGTGCTGATGGGCGAATAAAAAAAAAAGAAAAGATGTCAGACAAACCCTGACCCAAACGTCTATTTTAGTAAGGGTTTGTGCTTGCCTTAACGAAGTGTTATCGGGTGTCGGCACTACTTGGCAAAACCCAACAGAAGGAGCGCGTCGCGCATTTTACAATAGTTTTGCCGTGCAAATTACAACAACAAGTAACGAGGAATATTATACTCATTATGATGCAAAATCTTAATCCACAAAATAATGGTCAAAGGGAACTTTCTGAGGATGAAAAAAGGGCCTTTCGAGCGGCTCGACGGGCAGCAATCCAAATGTGCAATTGCATTCTGACAGCGGACTTTGCGTCCAGTTATGTGTTAACTAGGGCTATAGGGAGCTTTGGCTTCCGTACGGAGGTCCAAGTTCGGCATAATGCACAAAGGCTCTTGGACGGATATGACATAATAAAGGAACGAATAATAGCGATGGATAACGACACTGTTAGATATGATCCAACCGATATTGATTTTGCATTCACGTACCCTCAAAGGGAAGTAATAGTTTTAGGGAAAGCTTTCTGGGAAGCCTTGAACGACAGTGGGCTAGATTCAAGAGGAGGGACGATCATTCATGAGGCGAGCCATTGGCTGAGCACATTAGGTACCGACGATATCGCATACGGAAGTGACCAGAGGTTACATTCTCACAGGACGTTACTGAGGAACGCAGATAGCTGGGAGTCATTCGCTGAGAGTTTTTGGGACGAGAACGCGGCTCAAGCCAAGCCTATTGATGCACAACTAGGAAAGCGACCACGACCTGAAGATAGCTGAGCGATTGCGTAACCCTTTGAAACGTTTACTAGTCGGTCTGATAGGTAAGGTACGGGTAGTATAGCCATTTACAACCCGTGCAGCCGACGGAGCATGATCAAGCGCCCCAGACCGTAAAACGCGATGACACACAGAAGATAAAAAGCCAAAGACATAACCATGTCCGTTGGCAGAAATCCCACCTTTCACCCATCGGCACCAGCGTTGAAAATATGCCTCAATACGCTCATCGGGCGCACCTTGCTCGTAAAGCCGACGCATATTTTCAACCATTCTTGACCCAGTCTTCCGAGCGATACCCAAACCCGCAGGCGAAAACCAATAATCTAAAAAATCAAAGCCCCTGGCAACTCTCCCGATGAACGTTTTATCCGGGTGTTTAACCACCCGTAACTCACTCATCACCAGGTTAGTTGCCTTGATGGCTTTTCTCAACTTCCACCGCGTCGGAGCCAGAATCACCTAATCATCCATATAGCGAACATAAAAACACCCCAACTCGGCCATGCAGTCATCCAAAGGCTTCAAAAACAAAGCCCCCATCAGCGGAGATAACGGACACCCCAAAGAAATCCCCTGGGAAATATCAATATATTCACCCCCATCCGAAACATAGCGACGCAGATAACCCCATAACAAAGGTAAAACAGCATCATCCCGGACGTATTTCCCCACAATATCCATCAATATTCCATGATTGATGCTGGCATAATACCCTTTAACATCAGTGCGAAAGACAAAAGGATGCTCCTCAACATTAGCAGCAACCTCTCCCACCGCCCCCTTCAACCCACCATTCCCGGCTAAGTGAAAACATCGGGTCGAAAGGACAGGTTTCAAGTGTTCCGTCAAAACAATAGTCATCGCCTTTAACACCAAAGCATCCAAAGACGACCACCATTCGATTGACTTCTCCTCACCGCGAATCAAGCCCAACTCCCGAAATTGAAAATTCCCCGAAAGAATTTGCGCCTGTAGAATGGGCTTTTTCTCCTGCCACCATCGTCTGAGCTGCCAGACATCGGCATTCGGATGATAATGTTGGCGTTTTTTACCTGAAACAGCAAGAAGGCTCACACCTACCCTATCGGGTAGGTGTGGGATGAATTGCGAGGTAAAAACGAAACGCCCCGCAACACAAATTAAGCCGTAGGCTTAACAGGGAGTGGGGTAGTTGAGTTTTTACCAATATTTTGTTGGTGGAAGCGTATCTATAAAATCTTCAATAACACGAGTCATTGACTTGTCCTGATGAGCGCAATATAAGCGTAATTTATTTAATCTGCGTTCACTTAACCTTAAATCTAATCTACCTTTTTTCATAATATACGGAATTTGTATGTACATTAATGATAATATATATAGAGGTCGAACAACAAGATTAAATCAATGAGAACTTCACACCAGTACCGAATCAAGCCAAATAAAAAGCAGCGAGAAATTATTGATAATACACTCGATATGCTTCGCTGCCAGTATAATTATCAGCTTGCTCAACGGTTTGACTGGTATGAGCAAAATAGATGTTCTATTGATAGATGTCGGCTTGTTTGTCATCTCCCAGAATTAAAGGACAGACCAAGTAAAGCAAGTCAAGAAAAAAGCTTAGTTCAACTGAAAAAAGACAGACCTTGGTACAAGAAAATTCATTCTCAAGTATTACAGGCTGTGCCTGATAAAGTTGACAAAGCTTTTGATAGATGGTTGAAAGGTGACTGTAATGGAAAAAAATCTGGTAGACCTAGATTCAAAGGCGTAGGACAATATAAAACTTTCACCTATAAACAATTCAAACAACATCATTTTGTAGGAGATAAAATCACATTATCAAAAATTGGTGATGTTAAAGTTATTGTTCATCGTCCCATACCAGATGGTTTTGCTATAAAAACAGTATCAGTCACAAAGAAAGCTGATGGTTATTATGTGACTTTAAGTCTTGATGACAAATCAGTACCAACAATTAAACCCGATTTAAATGCTGATAATATCGTGGGTATTGATGTTGGATTAATTGATTTTTATGTCGATTCAGATAATAACCGAATCGCTACACCAAAACATTTGCGTAAAGCTGAAAGAAAATTAAAATCAGCCCAGCGCAAGGTTTCAAGACGTAGAAAGGGTTCTAATCGACGTAAAAAAGCTATCCAAAGATTGGGTAAACAGCACAAAAAAGTTGCTGATACCAGAAAAGATTTCCACTTTAAAACTGCTAAAAAACTGCTAAATAAATATGATGTTGTAGCAGTTGAAAAATTAAATATAAAAGGACTTATTAGAACAAGATTGGCTAAGTCTATTCATGATGCTGGATGGGGACAATTTTTATCCATACTGACAAACAAAGCCGAAAATGCTGGTTTGTTGGTAATCCCCGTTAAGCCTCATGGCACGAGTCAAGAATGTTCTAATTGTGGTCACATCGTCAAAAAGCCGTTATCTCAAAGAATGCATAATTGTCCTGTATGCCATACCAGTTTGTGTAGGGATTTGAATGCGGCTATCAACATCAGGAATCGTGGGACGCACGACCTGTCTAAACAAGCTCAGTTTATGTCGTCAAAGACGAGTCGCTGAGAAGCCTACACTCACCCGTCAGGGGAGTGTAGGTACGCCACTGGCAATAAAATCTTGATGCCAATTCGATCCATCGTTTGTTTCACTCATTGGAGTCCTCTATTTTGAAAGACAATCCAGTTAAAATTTAGGCGGCATGAGCTATGCCGATGCCTAGTAATTATCAAGAAAAATTAGAGGTCGCCTGGATTTCAACGCGACCCCATTACCGATCGCTCTTACGCACTAAAATATCTAGCGACAGGATGATAGGTGACAAAAGCAGTGGTCGTTTGCTCTGGATAAAGCTGTTCGCTCTCATCTATCGATATCCCAATGCGATCGCATCCCAGTAATTGCAACTGTGGCACTTGATCCATCACCGTCGGACAAGCTGGATAGCCAAAGCTATACCGAGAACCCTGATACCTTTGGGCTAATACATCGCGAATGTTATCTGGCTCTAAATCCCCATAACCTAATTCCCGCCGAATCCTGGCATGACTCCATTCTGCCAAGCCTTCCGCCAACTGCACTGCCATCCCGTGGAAATAGAGATAATCGGTGTACTTGTTGCCTTGATAGAGTTCCTGTGCTTTCTCGGTAGCAATTTCTCCCATAGTAACTGCCTGCATAGGCAAGACATCAAATTGATCCTGTTCGACTGGGCGGATGAAATCAGCAATGCACAGGCGACGCATGGATTTCTGACGAGGGAATGTCCAAGTGACAAACGGGGTTGCTGTTGTGGGTGTTAAGCCCTGCTCGATGACACTTGGATCGTAAACATGAACAGAATTGCCGATGGCTGCACAGGGGAAATAACCATAAACTAGAGTAGGCTCCAACCATTTTTCTGTGCGAATTTTTTCCTTCCATTCTTCCAAGATCGGATGAACCTTCGATGCCAGGAACCAATCATATTCCTCGCGAGATTGACCTTTCGGTTTACGGAATTGCCATTGACCAGCGAACAGTGCCTGCAAATCCATGTACCAGAACAGTTCTTCTAAATCTAGATCGCCACTAGTAAGAATTTTCGTCCCCCAGAAAGGCGGCGTAGGACGTTCGATATCAATCTCTACCGCTGTCGAGCGTTCGGTATCAATGACAGTGGGTTGATCGGATTTCTTCCCATTACCATTGACTTCTCCATCGGATTTGGACCCATCACCATTGACTTCTCGATCTAAATTTTCAATCGCCTTGCGTCCCTTTTGGTTAAACTGAGCAAATTCCCCTGTAAAGCCTTCGGTATCTACCCAACATTCCTGCTCTTTGGCGGGCATCAGCCGATCCATAAAGGTCAAATCAGCAAAAGCATCTTTACCGTAAATAACCTGCCCTTGGTAAGTATCTTGACAATCCCCATAGACAAATTTTGGTGTGAGTGCCGCACCGCCTAAAATCACTGGGACTGTAATGCCTTTCGCATTAAAAGCTGAGAGATTTTCTTTCATAAATGCTGTGGACTTCACCAGCAAGCCACTCATGGCAATACAATCAGGCTGATGCTGCTCATAGGCTTGGACGATTGCCTCAATGGCTTGTTTAATGCCCAAATTGACCACTTTGTAGCCATTATTGGTTAAGATGATATCCACCAGATTCTTCCCGATGTCATGGACATCGCCTTTAACGGTAGCAATCAGGAATTTCCCTTTACCGCGATCTTCGTCTTCTCCTTCGATTTTTTCCATGTAGGGTTCGAGGAAAGCAACCGCAGATTTCATGGTTTCAGCTGACTGCAACACGAAGGGCAATTGCATTTGACCAGAGCCAAACAGTTCGCCCACAACCTTCATCCCATCCAACAAGAAAGTATTGATGATTTCCAGTGCTTTATAACCTGCATCTAAACCCACCTTTAACGCATCGTCCAATCCAATCCGCTCGCCATCAATAATATGTTGCTTCAAGCGTTGGTCGATGGGCAAATCTGCTAAAGAAGGACCCGATCTAGCATCCTTTGCACTCACCCCCGCAAAAATTTCCGTCAGCTTCGTCAACGGATCGTAGGTGCAAATATCTCCATCAAATTTGCGATTGTCATAAATCAAATCGCGACATATCTGTTGATGTTCTTCGTCAATCTTCGATAAGGGCAAAATCTTGGCAGCGGAGACAATCGACCCATCCATCCCAGCTTTCATCGCTTCATTTAGGAAGACGGAATTTAAGGTGATGCGAGTGGCTGGACTCAAGCCAAAAGAAATGTTAGAGACCCCCAGCATAAAATGGACACCGGGCAGATTTTCCCGAATCAGTCGAATTGATTCGATCGTTGCTTTGGCATTTTCCCGATCCTCCTCAATCCCAGTTGAAATCGGTAGGGCTAAGGTATCATAGAAAATTTCATGGGGTGGAATCCCAAACTTGAGCGCGTCCTCATAAGCCCGTTGGGCAATCTCGAATTTTTTCTGGGCGGTTCGAGCCATTCCCTCTTCATCGATACAGCCGATGACAACTCCTGCACCATATTCTTTTGCCAATTGCAGGACTTTAAAAAATCGCTCTTCTCCATCTTCATAGTTGGTGGAATTGAGCAAACATTTGCCCCCAGCGACCTTGAGACCCGCTTCCATTTTTGTCCACTCGGTGGAGTCGAGCATCAGTGGGAGGGTCGTATTAGTCACCAGTCGCGATACCAGTTCTCGCATATCCCGTTCTCCATCACGCCCGACGTAATCCACGTTTACGTCCAGCATATGCGCCCCTTCTTTGACTTGGGATTTAGCGATCGCCAATAACCCATCCCAATCATCTTCATTCAAAAGCTTGCGGACTTTCTTAGAACCACTGGCATTTAATCGCTCGCCAACAATTAAAAAAGAATTATCCTGCTCATAGGTTTGGGCGGAATAAATGGAAGCTGCTGCTGGCGTATAGGAGAGTGAGTCTCGAATCTCCCCTACAGTATTTTTTCGCACCGAACGCTCTTTTAGTGGGGTGTATTCCACAGCCTCGGCTAAAGCTTGAATATGTGCTGGGCGCGTACCGCAGCAACCACCGACAATCTGAACTCCATGTTCCGCAATGAACCCTGTCATGGCAGTTGTATATTCTTCGGGGGTCATTTTATAAACCGCCTGGCCGCCAATATTTTCTGGTAGCCCCGCATTGGGAATACAGGAAATGGGGAAGGGGGAATTTTCTGATAGATATTTAATATGAGAGGTCATCAAATTGGGACCTGTGGCACAATTTAGTCCCAAAATATCAATGGGGAAGGGTTCCAGGATTGCCAGCACCCCAGAGATATCCGTCCCTACCAACATGGTTCCCTGGATTTCCATGGTCACGGACACCATTAAGGGGATTCGCGAACCTTTTTTGGCAAAAACCGCCTCAAACGCACTCAATGCTGCCTTAATTTGCAGAACATCTTGACAGGTTTCCACAATAAAAAGATCGGCTCCCCCGTCATAGAGACCTTCTGCTTGCACCATGAAGCTGGCTCTCAATTCATCATAAGTAATATGACCTAGGGTGGGTAGCTTGGTTCCTGGACCGATGGAACCTGCGACAAATCTTGGTTTTTCGGGAGTCGTAAACTCATCTGCACAACTGCGCGCCAACTCTGCCGCTTTTCTACTTAGTTCGTAGGCGCGATCGGCTAGATCGTACTCTGCGAGGACTAAGGGGCTAGAGCCAAAGCTATCAGTCTCGACAACATCTGCCCCCGCTGCCAGAAAATCACGATGGACTTTCGCCACTGCTTCTGGCTTAGTGATGACTAAGTATTCATTACAGCCTTCATATTCCGCTCCACCAAAATCCTCGGCGGTCAAGTTTTGGGATTGGATGTTAGTTCCCATTGCGCCATCAAAGATTATCACTGGACGATCTGGACTCTGGAGCCGTTGGAGAAATGAAGTCTTTAACTGAGGTTTCGGAGTTTCAATACTTAGCATAGGAGTAATGGGTATAGCGGGTCTAGGCTCTCTCCTGCAACCTTTTTAACCTTAAAGCAAGTCAGATCGAAAGGCTGAGGAGGATAATTTTGACAATGATAATCATTTTCATGCTAGCACGAGAATACCTCATATAGGGTAGTTTATAGGAAACGTCTTCAAGGGGTGACAAGCGCCCCAAAACCTTACCCAGCAAAGGGTTTTGAAGTTGAAGTTTGGAGATAAAATTAAGTTCAAATAAATTGGAGATTCTATTGATATGGAAAAGATTTTTTCAATATCAGAATGTGTTCACTTAGCTAGGCGCTTAACTGAACAGTCCTAAAAAAATATTACG
This sequence comes from Symploca sp. SIO2E9, assembly GCA_010692645.1. Lineage (GTDB taxonomy): Bacteria > Cyanobacteriota > Cyanobacteriia > Cyanobacteriales > Coleofasciculaceae > SIO3C6. The sequence goes on along the minus strand of JAAHGS010000008.1, from coordinate 128,378 downwards.
GTTGACTCGAATTCTGGGGTTCGGTAAACCCTAATGTAAATTGGCGTAAAAGTAGCCAAGCTGCTTTCAGTATGATCTCTAACTTTTTGGTTGGCTTATGACAGATTTATCCTCTAAAATCCCCCTCAACTTCTTCACCAAAAAAAAACTTCATCGTATCAAAGAATTGAAATTGGGTATTAAAGCCGATAGATTGAGCTGTCAAAAGTTTATGGTTAATCAATTTCGTTTATTTTTGTCCCAAGCCGCTTATATTTTGATGCTGGCAATTCCACAAGCAACCAGAGGTACGAGACTAGCTTTATTTCAGATTAACCGCTTACGAGAAACTCTCATTAAAACTGCCGCTAAAGTTAGCTTTTCAGTAAGACGAGTTATGGTGGAAAGGATTTTAAGCCTCTCAATGCTATTGTATTGCACTTTTAAGTGTCAAATTTAAGTGTCAAAAAAGACCCAAAATCCAAGTCTTGCATACCTTCTACATTAATTCAGCAAGCCCTACCTCACCAAGATACAATTTGTCACAACTCCTTCTTCAGCAACCAGAATCAACCTGAACTGATTCCGCTTTAATCTTTAACTGCGCTGCCTTGATTTCCAGTTGTTCCTTTTCCTGTTTCAACTTATCTTCAAGGGTTTGAATTTGCTCACGCCTTGCCTCCATTTCTAGATGACGACGCGTTAAATCCTGACTTTGTAGGGTTAACTCTTGTCGCCACTGTTCGGTTCGTTCAGCTTCTTGCTGTAAAAAGCTTGGGGAAACTCCAATAGTCAGATACTGTTTTACTAGATCTAATACCCAATCTTTAACATTTTCAAGTTTGAGTACCTCGCGATTGTCAGAAATATCTGCCAAAACTAACGAACCTGCGGTCATAGATTCAGTATTGGTAAGCGGGATAACCTCCGGTTCAATTACTGCCCAGCAATGTTCAGATTGTTGGATAGCTAGCAATCGCAGTTCTAATGGCTGCACGCTTTTTTCATTCCACACACTTTCATTTAGTTGAACTTGAGCCAGGTATAGCATTGCCTGTAAGTTATTATTTATTAAGTGTTTAAGCTAATGCACATATAAATTGCATATTATTCTAACAGGTTAAAAAAGGTCAACGATGCACCCATGCTCCTAGAGCCATCTCCACCAACTTTACAATCTCTTGAGGCGGTCGCGCAAAATTTCTGCTTGCTTTTGAGCCTCTGTCAATTTCTCTTTTGCCTCCTGCACCACTGCTTCCGGTGCTTTACTAATAAAATTCTCATTACTCAGACGCCCTGAGAGTGCTTTAATTTCGGCTTCCACTTTGCCTAAGTTCTTTTCTAACTTAGCGCAAAGAGCTTCAACATCCACAACACCAGCTAGGGGAATCAACACTTGCACAGTACCAACAACACCCACCATAGTTGTCTGCGGTTGTGTCTCTAAGGCTGGAGTAATGGTTAATTCCTCTACTTTAGCTAAGTCTCGGATGTAAGACTTACCAGCTTCAAGGATTTGACGTTCTTCGCTACTGCTACTTTCCAGGATAGCGTCTACCTTCACCCCTGGTTTAATCTCCGCCTCTGCCCGCAGGTTACGGATAGTACGAATTGTACCAATCAGTAACTGGAATTGTTGCTCTAGTTCTGGGTCAATTGGGGTTCTCTTAATCTCTGGAGAGGATGGCTCTAATAACTCGTTGCTGGTTAATTCTGGTTCTGGAGTTGGTGCTACAGGCTCAATAGTAATTAATTCTGGTTCTGGAGTCGGTGCTACAGGCTCAGGAGTAATTAATTCTGGTTCTGGAGTCGGTGCTACAGGCTGAATATACTCTATCTTGCCTAGCGTCTGTTCTTTAAGCAATAGAGTTGAGGCTGCTAACTGTTGACGATTCTTGGCTAGGAGTAAATGACGAGTGCCAAACCAAATCGTGTATCCGAAACCGATGAGTTTAAAGACATCAGGCAAGACAGGGATGCTATTGATAGCAGTGACGGCAGCTAATACCACTTTTACTATAATTATTGCTCCCAACAGGAAAGCAACTACACTCAGTGGTTTTTGGTTTTGCTCAAAAAACTCGCCAATATCATTGGGTAAGTCAGATAAAAACCTGGCAGCAAGCTCCCCAATTTGCTGAGGCTGAGTTAAGAATTGGTTAGTTTCAGATTTTTGCTCAGTGGTATCCTGATTACTAATACTATTTTCCTCGGTCTCAAGAGGAAATTCAGAGGCCTCTGATTGAGAGGGAGTAGTTAGTGGGGAGTGGGGAGTAGGGGACTTTTGATCGTTCCCACTAGGGGATTCAACCAAAGTTTTACTAATCCTTACTTCCGAGGGAGCTTGTTGAATAGATTCAGAGATTTCTGGGATTTCTGGATAAGCCTGTAGTGCTAAAAATTCCTCAGGTTGTGGTAAGGAAGAAGAATCATTCTCGTCGTTGCTGGCACTACTCGATGATTGCTCATGGCTAAAGTTGCGCCCATATAACGTCTGCCAAAGTTCCTCTGTAATGTGAGGCATGAAGGGATGAAGCAACTTCAGAGAGCCTTCGAGTATGTAGGCAAGTGTCTGCTGTGCCAATAACTTTGAGGTGGAAGTCTCATCTTCACGCAGCCTAGATTTTACTAATTCAATATACCAATCGCAGAAATCACCCCAGATAAATTCGTAAATACCCTTGGCTGCCTCTCCCATGCCATAGTTATTTAGGTATTCACTATTTTGCAGAGTTAATTGATGAAAGCGTGATAGTATCCAGCGATCGCTTAATTCTAAGCCTACCCAACCCCTAGTAAAAGGAGAACCCAACTGTTGGGGAGTTTTGCCTTCTAGATTCATCATTACGAACCTAGAAGCATTCCAGAGTTTATTGGCAAAGTTGCGCGAAGCTTCTACTGAGACTGACTCATCCGTCTTGCGGTCATACTCGAGGCGAATATCTTGACCAGCCCCTAATACTTCTCGAATTAGAGTATAGCGTATAGCATCAGTACCGTATTTATCGATTAGTATCAGTGGGTCAATACCATTATTTGCCGACTTCGACATCTTCTTATTGTTTTCATCCCTAACTAAGCCATGGATGTAAACAGTTTTAAAGGGCATTTGACCTGTGAAATGTCCTGCCATCATTGTCATTCTGGCAACCCAGAAGAAAATAATGTCAAAGCCTGTAACTAAAGTTGTGGTAGGATAGTAGGTTTTTAAGTCTGCTGTTTGTTCAGGCCAACCCATAGTGGAGAAGGGCCATAATCCTGAAGAAAACCAAGTATCTAGGACATCATTGTCACGCTCTAATTTAACATCTTCGCCAAATTGTGATCTGGCTTTCTCCCTTGCCTCTTCCTCACTACTGGCAACTACAAAGGGCGTCTCATCAGTAATTTCGCCACCAGTTTCGCTAACTGCATACCAAGCAGGAATTTGATGTCCCCACCAAAGCTGACGGGAGATACACCAGTCTTTTAACCTTACTAGCCAATCGCGGTAGACTTTAGTCCAGCGTTCTGGTACAAATACTGGTGAATCCTGTTGATCCAGGAAATCGAGGGCACGTTCAGCTAAGGGTCTAATTTTGACAAACCACTGAGTTGAAATTAGAGGTTCAACTGGAACCTTACCGCGGTCGCTATAGGGTACTGTATGGTTATAATTCTCAATCTTAATTAGGGAACCTAAGGTTTCCAGCTCCTTGATTACATTCTTACGGGCTTCAAATCTATCTTGTCCTTGGAACTTACCTGCATTTTCATTTAAAGTCCCATCCTTATTCATAATATTGATAAAGGGCAGACCGTGGCGTTTGCCCATCTCAAAATCATTAGGATCATGGGCTGGTGTCACCTTCACACAACCACTCCCAAATTCAGGAGCCACCAACTCATCAGCAATAATCGGAATTTCCCGCCCGACAATCGGCAACTTTACCGTCTTACCAATTAATTTCTGATAGCGCTTATCTTCGGGATTGACAGCAACTGCAGTATCCCCCAACATAGTTTCTGGTCGAGTTGTTGCCACTTCCACATAACCCTTACCCTTACTAAGGGGATAGCGGAAGTGCCACAGATGCCCATCAACCTCCTTATTTTCTACCTCTTCATCTGAGATAGCTGATTGAGAAGCTGGACACCAATTCACCATATAATTACCACGGTAAATTAGTCCTTCTTCGTAGAGTTGAACAAAGGCTTTAAGTACAGCTTTAGATAAGCCTTCATCCATGGTAAAGCGTTCTCTTGACCAATCAGCCGAGACTCCTAAACGCCGCAGTTGATTAACAATTGTCCCCTCAGAATCTGCCTTCCACTGCCATGCCCTCTCTAGAAACTTTTCCCTACCCAAGTCATAGCGAGTTTTACCTTCTGCCTGTAGCTGCCGATCCAAAACCGCTTGCACACCAATGCTAGCATGGTCAGTTCCTGGCAACCAAAGGGTATTGCGCCCTTGCATACGGTGGTAGCGCACGAGAGTATCGATGAGTGCACTCTCAAAGGCATGCCCCATGTGTAAGCTCCCGGTAACGTTAGGGGGCGGAATCACAATGCAATAGGGTTCGCCTTCGTGATTGGGATCAGCTTTGAAGATTTGATTTTCTTCCCAGTAATGCTGCCACTTGGCTTCTGTGGTTTTGGGTTCGTATTTGCTTGCCAGGGCGGGATTAGTTGTACTCATACCGGGAATAGTAAGGGGAAGTTCAACTTACATTTTGCCATACGGAGATGGGGAGAGGGGGGGATGGGGAGATGGGGAGATGGGGAGAGGGGGAGATGGGGAAATTTAAGTCTTGTTTTAATGTCACAAGGTTTTTTGGTTCTTTTTTGGAGATTTCTAATGAGTCGTAAGCTTATAAAAACTCACCACAACCTGGAGGTTTATCAACTTGCTTTTGGGGCGGCTATGCAAATTTTTGTTGAGTCAAAGCAATTTCCGGTTGAGGAACGCTATTCTCTTACTGACCAGATTCGTAGATCCTCTCGTTCGGTTTGTGCTAATTTGGCGGAAGCTTGGAGGAAACGTCGTTATGAAGCTGCTTTTATCGCTAAGTTAAGTGATTCGGAAGCTGAAGCAGCAGAGACACAAACCTGGCTCGAATTTGCTGTCAAATGTAATTATTTGACTCCTGAAACTGCCAGAGCTCTCTATCGAACCTACAATCAAATTCTGGGAGCACTAGTCAACATGATCAATAACCCCTCTAATTGGCTTTTACCCTCATCAAAACAGCGCTAAATCTTTCTCCCCCTCTCCCCATCTCCCCATCTCCTCATTGTTGTCAACTTGAGAGCTAAGCTATGCTATGCATAATGATATTGCATTTTCAGGGAGCATGAAAGCCAGTGAGGTTTTGAGAAAATATCAGCAAGGAGAAAGGGATTTTCGTCGCCTAAGTCTCAGAGGGCAATCTTTCAAAGGGAAAAACTTGGAAGATGCTGATTTTAGTGAGGCTGATATCCGAGGGGCAAATTTTACTAATGCCTACCTTAAAAGTTCCAAATTCTGTGCCGCTAAAGCTGGCTTGCAGCGACGTTGGGCGATTTTCCTTGTCATTGTCTCGTGGCTGTTATCAGCATTGTCAGGTATTTTTTCAATATGGCTAGCTTGGTTAGCGGCACTAATACTTAACAATACATACGATACATACTTGTATGCTAGCCTACTTTCCCTAATTGTACTTGGGGTCTTTTTGGTATTCACTATCTTTAAGGATCCTTATATAGGTTTCGGAGCTAGTGGTTTTACTGGAGCTGTGGCTGGAGCTATTATTTACTCTGTGGCTGGAAATAATGGTTTTATTGGAGCTGTGGCTGGAGCTAGTGCTGCGACTGGAGCGGGAGCTAGTGTTATTGCTGTGGCTGTTACTGGAGCGGGAGCAGGAGCTAGTGTTATTGCTGTAGCTGGAGTTCAAGCATTTATAATAACTGGAGCGGTGGCGGTGGTGGTGGCGGTGCCTGTAGCCAAGGCTGGAGTTGAAACTGTTGTTGCTAAAGTTGTGGCTATTCAAGCTATTTATTTTACTGTTACTGTTGCTGTTGTTGTTGCTGTTGCTATTGCGTTGCTCGGTGCTTACATTGGCTGGCGCGGTTTAGCTGGAGATGAAAAACACAGCTGGGTGCGCCCATTTGCGATCGCTTTTGCTGCTACAGGAGGCACTAGCTTTTATAATGCAAATCTAACCGATGCTGACTTCACAGCCGCCACACTCAAAAGTACAGACTTGAGAAAAGCTAAGCTTACCCGTACCTGTTGGCGTGATACTAAAAAACTTGACCGTATTCGACCAGAAAATAGTTATCTTCAGAATACCAAAGTACGGGAATTAGTCATTACCAAAGATGGGAAGAATAAAAAATTTGATCATCTCCCTAACCTGCAAGGCATTAACTTACAGGGAGCTAACCTAGTGAATGCTGATTTTACTGGTTCAGTGATCAAAGATGCGACTTTCCAGGGGGCTAACCTAAGCGATGCGATTTTAACTGGAGCTAGCCTCATCAAAACTAATCTCCAGGATACCAATCTCTCTGGAGCTAAGCTAGTTCAAACCAAACTCGACCAAGCTAATTTTACCGGAGCTACTCTCACTGGTGCCTTTATCGAAGATTGGGGTATCACCCCTGCAACCATACTAAATGGAGTGCAGTGTGAGTATATCTATATGCACCTACCCACAAAAAAAGACCCTGACCCTTGCCGAAAACCTGATAATAAAAAAGAAGTCTTTAAAGATGGCGAATTTGCTGACTTTATTGCTCCCTTAGTTAAAACCCTAGACCTCTATCATACCGATGGAGTTGACCCTCGTGCGGTTGCGATCGCTTTTCAGGATTTAGTCAAACAACACCCAGAAGCTGAAATCGAAATCATCTCCATGGAGAAGCGGGGCAAAAAGAAAGATAAATTTTTACTCAGAGCCGAAACTGCCAAAGATGCCAATCATTCTGAACTCAGCCAAGAATATTTCTGTAACTACACATCTATTCGTGCCTTATCTCCAGAAGCAGTAGAGCGACTTTTAGCAGAAAAAGATAATCAAATTCGCTGGCTTCAGGGACAAATTAGTTTTGCTATTAAAAAACCAAATATCCAAGCCCATTCTTATCATCAACAAGGAGATAGTAATATGAATGAAAATAGTGGTATTAACACAGGCGGCGGTAACTACATTCACGGAAATTACAGCGAAAACACTGGTAGGGATCGAATCGGTACAGTCAAAGGAGATATCATCAACGCCGCCCAACCCAAAACTAACTTAGCCGAAGCCGCCGCCGAAATTGAACAGTTACTCAAACAACTAGAAATCTCTTATCCCACTACCACCATCTCAGAGCAAATGGTAGTGGCAGCAGAAGTAGTTAAACACATCGAAAGCAATCCCAATTTGAAGAAGCGGGTAGTCTATGCCCTTAAAGAAGGAGGTTTAGCCGCCTTCGAGAAAGCCATCGATAACCCTGTAGGTGCTTTTGTTGTCGGAGCAATCAAAGGTTGGCAGGAAGTCGAAACTGAGTGATATAGCAATCGCCAAGGCGGTTAAGAGGTAGGTTGGGTTGAGGAACGAAACCCAATCAAAGCTTGGATATTAACCTGTCATATTCTGTAAGGTTGGCAGGAAGTAGAAACTGAGTGATAATATCTACGTTCATTGTTGATTGTTCATCGTTGATTATTCAATGCTCATCGCAGTTGACAGTGAATGAGCCATGTTTGGGCAGCATGCGCGTAGCGCGTACCATTAACCATGAACCATGAACGTTGATCAAAAAAAGTTAAAAACTATTCTTGCCCTCTTAAAGAAGATGTCGAGAGACGCTTCTCTAGAAATTGTTGATATCTCTGAAGCTAAGCTTAAACTAATCCTAGAAGGTTCTCAACAAGGTTTGGAACGACTTGAACAGCTATTCCAATCAGGAGAGCTTAGGGAAGTATTGGATGTTCCTGTTGAAGATGTTAGCTTTATCGCTACCAATACTCTAGAGCATGAGCAAAACATCAAGACAAATGCTAAGAAAGGATTAGCACTAACCATGACTGGCGATATTGTGCCAGCTGACATAGCACAACTAAAAGCTGCAGTTATCGAAAAGTCAGATAACCTCAACCAGACTAAGCCTAATCAGAAATCGCCTCTAGCCCAGAAAAAAGATACTCAGACAACTGAGCCTCAAAATTTGAGTTGTGCTAAACCGATTCGTGCCAATCTCGGAGGTAGTTACTTAATCCTTGCCAACTTGATGCGCGCCAATCTCAAAGGAGCCTACTTGATCTTTGCTAATCTGAGTGGTGGTAACTTGAGTGGTGCTGATCTCAGTTACACTTATCTCAGTGGTAGCAATCTCAGTGGTAGTAATCTCAGTGGTAGTAATCTCAGTGGTACAGATCTAAGTAATGCTGATTTAAGTAGTGCTGATCTAAGTGGTGCTAACTTGAAAGATGCTGACTTAAGTGGCGTCTGCTTCAGTGGTGCTAATTTAAAGGGTGCTGACCTGAGAGATACTAATCTTGGAGGAAATGACTTAATTCTTGCTAACCTTAGTGGAGCCAATCTCAGAGGTGCAAATTTGAGTGATGCTAACCTTAGAGGTGCTAACCTCAGAAGTGCCGATTTGAGTGATGCCAACTTAAGGGACGCTTACTTAAATATCGCCAAACTTAGTGGTACCTACCTAAATGGTGCTAACCTGAATGGTGCTGACCTCAGTGGCGCTGAGCTAAATAGTGCTAGTCTTAGGGATGCTTACTTAAATAATTCCCAACTCAGAGGCGCTGATCTCAGGGGTGCTGATCTTAGTAATGCTAGGCTTAGGGATGTCAAAGTCAAAAATACTAGATTTGGCAATAACCTCGGCATCTCGGAACTCACCAAGCGCCAACTAGTTGAGAGAGGAGCAATTTTGGAAAACACTCCAGATCATTAGCCTTTACTCTTAAGATTAATGCTAGCATCTACGCCAAGAGGTTAATCAACAGTGAAGGTTTTGCTAACAAATAATCACATTTAATCACAAATGTTACTAGGATTTAAGACCCAGTTAAGAATCAGAGCTCCAAACCTGAAAGTCGCTCTAGCTAAACACGCTGGTACTGCCAGACATGCCTGGAATTGGGGGTTAGCCTTAACCAAAAACTTGCTTGATTACAATCAGGCACATCCTGACGATAAACTCAAGTTTCCCACTGCCATTGATTTACATGTCTTGCTAGTCAAGATGGTTAAGTCTCAGCACCAGTGGTACTACCAAGTTAGCAAATGCGCTCCCCAGTATGCTCTTAAGCAGCTCGCTCAAGCTTGGAAGCAAGCGTTTAATAAAACCAAAAAGCCGCCGCGATTCAAGAAGAAAGGTCAAAAAGACAGTTTCACTATTGATGGGGCAATTGAATGTGGGCATTACTGGCTCAAGGTGCCAAAATTGGGCAAACTCAAAACCTATGAGCGAATGCCGAGCGGGTTTAAGCCTAAATCAGTAACTATTTCTCGAAGTGCTGATCGATGGTTTATCAGTTTTCGCTCTGTAGTCGAACCAGTATCAATACAGTTTGTTAATGGCACTGTCGGAGTTGACTTGGGAGTCAAAACTCTAGCGACACTTTCGACTGGCGAAGTTTGGCAAAGCCCCAGGAGTTACCGCCAGTACGAAAAAAAGTTGGCTCGTCTTCAATGGTGGCATCGTCGAAAAGACAAAGGCTCTAACAACTGGCGAAAAGCTCAAATCAAGATAGCTCGTCTGCATCGCCGCATTGCCAACATCCGTAAAAACACTTGGCATCAACTCACCACCTATTTGGCTAAGAACCACAGCCAGATAGTGATTGAGGATTTGAACGTCTCGGGGATGCTAAAAAATGGCAAATTGGCGAAAGCGATAAGTGATATGGGCTTCTACGAGTTTCGTCGGCAGTTAGAGTACAAGTGCCAGTTGTACGGCTCCAAGTTGTTAGTAGTTAGTCGATGGATGCCCTCATCTAAAACTTGTTCTGGCTGCGGAGAGAAAAAAGAAACTCTATCTCTTTCAGAGCGCACATTTGAGTGTTTTAAGTGTGGAATGAGATTGGACAGAGATCTAAATGCTGCCATTAATTTGAGCTACTGCGGTCTTGGGGTTTCCCCAAGTGTAGCAAGTGGTGTGGCAGCGGCGGGCAGCTTGCCCGTGTCAGCCTGCGGACTGGATAGTGCCGACACTACCAGGGTGAAGCAGGAAGAAAATGTTAGCAATTGTTAGCGTTTTTGGAGCGGCATAGTAGCTTCCAATCTGGATATGCTACCTAGTTTTCCCACCTTCGACTAAGGATACCATGGATAGCTTAAAATTTTGCTATTCGCAGTGTAGCAAAGTGTCATGCTGGTTTGGTAAATATGAATAGCACGAATATACTGAGGAGCTAGGGTCTTGAAAAAGGTAGAAGCAATTATCCGACCATTCAAACTGGATGAAGTGAAAATTTCCTTAGTCAATGCTGGCATTGTCGGGATGACAGTTTCTGAAGTTCGGGGATTTGGACGCCAGAAAGGTCAAACAGAACGCTATCGCGGTTCTGAATATACTGTTGAGTTTTTGCAAAAGCTCAAAGTAGAAATCGTCGTTGATGATGAACAAGTTGAAATGGTAATAGATAAAATAATTGCCGCTGCTCGTACTGGCGAAATTGGCGATGGCAAAATTTTCATTACCAACATTGACAGGGTGATCCGAATTAGAACAGGGGAAAGTAATCTCGAAGCTGTATAACTGTTTACAGAAATATAGAGCTTTGTCCCATGGGCTATTTGCACGTGGGACTATTGATTCTGCGCCTTGCCAGCACCAGTAGCCATTGAGGGGAGGGGGAGAGGGGGAGATGGCTCGGGGGGATGGCTCGGGGAGATGGGGAGAGGAGAAGATTCTTTACGTCATATTTCCAAGTAAATTGGATAATTTATTTCTTGGAGTTCCTTAAGCTAAATCACTCAACCGAGGCAGTAGTTGGGCAAATGCCTTACCTCGATGGCTACATCTTTGCTTAATCTCTGGTTCCATCTGAGCAAAGGTCAATTGTTGCTGAGGCACATAGAAAATAGGATCATAGCCAAAACCACCAACACCACAGGGAGCAAGCAAAATTTCCCCCTTACAGATACCCTCAGCTTGAAGGGCAATTTCTCCATCAGGGCGAGCAATCGCTACTGCACAAACAAACTGCGCTGCACGATTCTGTTCATTGCCTAGTTCTTGTAGTAGCCTCTCAATCCTGTTACCATCTGTGGAGCCATAGCGTGCCGAATAAATGCCAGGAGCACCTCCAAGAGCATCCACTTGCAAACCAGAATCATCAGCAATCGCCCACTGCCCAGTTACCTTTGCTACCTGCGAGGCTTTCAAGCAAGCATTAGCAGCAAAGGTATCCCCAGTTTCCTCAATTTCTAGTTCAGGGGGCTTGAGTTGCAATTCACAATCTAAGTCTGCCAAGTAGGCTTGCATCTCCAGCAGTTTGCCTGGATTCCCTGTAGCAACTATCAACAATTTTGGTTTAATCAAAGCAAAGAGTTCAAAGTTTATGGTTCAAAGTTTATGGTTCATCGTTCATTGTTCATTGCCATCAATAGTGAGGAATCAACATTGACATCCTCCCAGCGCGTGTTTCGCGGGATTCCTAGCCTCACGATTAGGTTTTTCTGCTTCAACCGTACATATCTCGACACTTTCTTCAAACTATGCCCCCGACATCGATACGTCCACAGACATTCGACTCCACTTTGAGTCCCGATTCCGCCAGCCCTGCGGTACGGTTATGTATCGAAAAAATCTATTCACTTTGCGTCTTTCAGGGGTGGACTTTCCATTGCCCTGTCAGCTTATCTCAGTCTGCCAACTTTTCTGCGCCGTCGCCAAAAATTACGAACTTCGATCTGTTAGGCTGTCTGTCCCCGTTGTCTGGGTGGGTCAACGACCAAAAGTATCTTACCACTCTCGTTAATTGGAGGCGGCATTCCTAAGTGCGCGTCGCCTGGGGTTTCCCCAGGCGTTTATGTCGCACGTCTCGTCGCGCTCAAGCGAGAGTCTCCTGCCGCGAAGACAGATGAACGAGTAGGCTTAGCAACCTTCGGTTGGAGGGAGAAGGCAGGAGGCAGGAGGCAGGAGGCAGAATATTCATCTCCCCGAGCCATCCCCCCGTCTCCCCATCCCCCCTCCCCCCCTCTCTTTTAACTCCAAGAGTGATTCCCACAACAATTACTAAAACTGATTAGCCCAATCTTTAGCCCAGTTTAGCGTATGGCGAGCTTGCTCAAGGGTGGGAGCTTCGCAGTAGAGTCTTAGTACTGGCTCAGTACCGCTGAAACGAATCAGTAACCAGCTGTCGTTGGCTAGGCGGAATTTGTAACCATCTGTCGTTTGATAATCAACTACTGGTTGAGAATCAATTTCTGTAAAGGGCTTAGTTTCTAGTTGCTCCATCAGGCGTGAGCGTACCTCCATACCTGAAAGATGTAAATCAATGCGATCATAGGCAGATTGATAACCAGTGCGCTCTTGAAGATTGCTGTAGAGTTGACTCAAGTCTTGTCCTGACTGGGCAATTGCCTCCAGCAAATACATTGCTGATAATAGGGCATCTCGCTCTGGAATGTGAGTTCCATAACCAATGCCTCCAGACTCCTCGCCGCCTAGCAAGACTTCCGCTGATAACATGCGATCGGCAATGTATTTGTAGCCAATGGCAGTCTCATACAATGGCAAATTATACAACTTGGCGACGCGGGGAATTAAGTCAGAGCCACTGAGAGTTTTGACTACTTCGCCACCAAAATGACGCCGCGACGCCAGATGTTCGATCAAAATGGGAATCAGAAATTGGGAACTCATGAAATTCCCCTCGCCATCGACAGCAGCAATGCGATCGCTATCACCGTCAAATACAAATCCTACCGCTAGCTGGGCATTTTCTTGACGCCGATAAGTTTTGATTTCTTGAAATAGCCCAGCAAGGTAGCGCGGCAAAGGTTCTGGTGGCTGCCCACCAAACAAAGGATCCCGAGAACTGTTGATTTCCCGAATTGGCACGCCTAGAATTCGCTCTAAACCACTAGCTGCTGCCCCATGCATCACATCGGCAAAGACTTTCAACTTTCCTTGATTAATAAGTTCAACAATCTTAGAAAGCTCGACTTTAGTTTTTATTACTTCGCAGTAGCTAGGCCAAGGATCGAAACTGCCTAGATTACCAGGGGTTTCAGATTTAGCTGCTGACTCCTCTAGTAGGGCTTCAATCTGGCGCGTTACTTCTGGGGCAACGGAACCACCAAAAGCCCCTTTAACTTTCAATCCCAGGTATTTACCAGGATTGTGACTAGCTGTAAGCACCAAAGCTCCTAGAGCATTTTGATCCTTAGCTGCCCAGCTAAATGCCGGAGTGGGGGCGTAACTCTCTGAGAGCAACACATTAAATCCTGCTGCTATAACTGATTGGGCAGTTTGCTTGGCAAAATCTTCCGCCAGGAAGCGGCGGTCATAACCTACGATAATTGTATTGCTACCAGTAGAATCTCCGTAGGTTTTTGCCAGAACTTTGGCAGCTGCAGCCGCTACCAAAGCCACGCGCTCAAAGGTGAAATCGGCGGCGATTATACCTCGCCAGCCATCTGTTCCAAACTTAATTGAATGCACGGCTTCTCGCTTTAAATATTTTCGGTGTAACGATAAAGTTATTGAGCTTCAATTGGGACACTAACGGCAGGATCCTAGCATTTGTAAATCCTGATGTCTCGTCATCCCCCCCTAGGGGTGAGCGAAAAAAGGCGTGGGGAAATTAAGTAAGCAGACGCTCCAGACGCTCCAGACACCGAGAATTCAAGTCCCACGCAAAATTTCGTTCACCCCCCCCCTAGTTAATCTCAACTTAAATAGAGATGCGTCATTGAGATCCTCCCAACCCTTCAGGGAAGGTATTCCTAGAATTACTTCCCAGATTGCCTCCCACCCTTAAAAAGGTGGGCTGTACTCATTTTTGAAGTAAATACAGAGTGTTGTGGCATCTGTCAGGATTTTTGGCAGCTGCATTTACCGTTACATAAGACTTACCGAAAATTACCCAAGGCTAGACTTTTCTATACTAGATATAGCAGTGGGCGCTGGTATGTTTACAAATTCAGGTAAAGAACAATTGCTAAAACCTTTGTTTGATAAGTTTTTCCATTCCCTGTTAAGAGTTCCCAGCGCGCAGCGCTATAACTTGTACTAGAGGGTGATTGACGCTTACTTCTTACTGTTAAGCTTTACCTAATACCTAACAACAAGTTCAATCTCTACTGCTGCTGGAGTTGGGGGCAGAGTTATCTAAGGTCATATTTTTCAGGAGTTCTCGCAGCCTCATACGCTCAATGTAAGGCCAACCTCCTGCTTCTTCGATATCTTTGAGCAGAGCGTAAAGTTCTTGTCGGTTATCTGGCAAAGATGCCTGAAATAAATTTTCTCGAACTTCACGATGAGTCTGCTCCAAAGTTCGCAACAAAGCTAACAGCACTAGTGAATTGCCTTGATAGCTATCGGCTAAATAATGAATATCAGCTGCAATGGTTTGCAGCTTAATCCGTAATTGACTTGATCCGAGATATTGGTCTTGGTTCATGCCATCAATTCCAAATCTACCGAGATTAACATGACATGAACTACCTTGCCCTAGTCAAGGCTTGCCTATACTCAAGCTTAGCAGCTTGGACAGATTGCTCTACTTGTCAGTAGATTACTGTCTCAATGTGACGCACCCACACTTCTCTAGCGAGTAAGTGTCGGCTTCTCAGTGACTCGTCTTTGACGACATTGACTGAGCTTTGAAGCCCTACGCCCTAGGGACTTATTGTCAGAGATTTCTTTTGTATTCGTAGGCTGCATTTCTGCATTTAATTGGGTTACACCTACGCCACTTATGATAGCACATGAAATCTAATAATATACCAGATCCGGTTCGTGATTTATCCTGACACCTCCACTTCGTGGTAGGAGTAGGACTTCTCACGATTGAAGGTTAAAGTTCAAATGGGATGATAGCATAATTTGAACTACACTTTGCAGCTAAGGCCCTTCCAAATAACGAAGGTGAAGGTCTTCTCTGTTTAGAGGAGAGATTAAACCGAGCAGGCCTTGAACAGCAAGATTGATTCGGTCTTTTTTCTAGTACAATACTGAGGCACAGCTTGTAGTTTTAGGCTCAAATAGCGGTCAGGAACCTAAGTAAAGATCGACCCTTAGCTATAAGCCAGGGGCTTGAAGATTACTCGAACCTGACCAGACGGCTAGATTTTCTAGCAGCCGTTATCGGCAAGAGTTAACGTTCGTACCTACTGATGCGTGCGGTGTCTATAGCTCTACAACTCTTAGATTAAACCGGTGTAAATGCTTAAGCCAGTGTCTTTGAGAAAGTACCGGCCGATAACAACTCACGACCTCTCTTAGAGTGATTTTCAGATTAGATTATTGACGATTGAGATTAAACATGAGATATCGCGCTTTCATTGTAGCCTTCCTGGCTTTGTGTCTGGGGGTACTGACGGCTTGTGCTCAAGGTCCAGTAAATGCAACCAGTATTGAAGGATTAACTTATGACCAGATCAGAAATACTGGTCTGGCTAACCTCTGTCCTCAGCTTTCAGAAACAACCCGTGGTTATATCCCTCTAGATTCAAGCAAGTCCTACCGAATATTGGATCTATGCCTACAGCCGACTAAATTTTATGTCAAGGAAGAACCTGCTTCTAAACGTAAAGAAGCTGAGTTCATTCAAGGCAAGTTATTGACGCGGTACACATCTAGTCTTGACCAAGTTCAAGGTAAATTAAAGATTGACGAAACTGGAACCTTGACTTTTACAGAAACCGAGGGTATGGACTTCCAAGCAATTACAGTACAGTTGCCTGGAGGTGAGCAAGTACCTTTCCTATTCACAATTAAAAGTCTCGTGGCTAAGAGTCAACCTGGCCTTGATAGTGTCAATACTTCCACTGACTTGACAGGTGAATTCAAAGTTCCCTCTTACCGGGGTTCAGTTTTCCTCGATCCTAAGGGACGCGGGGTTGCTAGTGGCTACGATAATGCAGTTGCCTTACCATCTGAAGCTGATAGCGAAGAGCTAGTACGCGCCAATGTTAAGCGAGTAGTCAGTGGTACTGGTAAGATGTCTTTGCAAGTGGCTAAGGTAGATCGTGACACTGGTGAAATTGCTGGTACATTTGTAAGCGTTCAGCCTTCTGCTACTGACTTGGGTGCTGAAGATCCAGAAGAAGTAAGGGTTCAAGGCATCTTTTACGCTCGAGTTGAATCAGAATAAGATTCCCAAGAGCTTGGAGTTTCATCGGGAGAAGGTGAAGGATAGCTGCACATTGTGAACAACAATGTGCAGCTATTCCCCGTTAAATCCCTGTAACCCTTAGGAATTTTCAGAAGTTATAGCAGGAGGCAGGAGGCTCCAGGGCCCGATGCTGGAGGAAAAGCCAAGTTCTATCTGAGTTTGAGACTTTTTTAATGTCTTAACCGCCTTGGCGATTGCTATAACTCAGTACAATTGCGGTAGTAACCAAAATTACTTAGGCGATAGACTTGTTATTAAACCTCAATTTCTAAAGGAGCCAGTGAGGACTAACAAAGTGTCACCATAGAGTCAACTACTCACGGCTACTTCCTTGAGCCGTGAGCTTGAAAGAGCCAGATTTCAACAATAGTTGTCTACCGCGAGAGTCACGCCATGTCACACACGGCACAATGTTCTCCTAGTTGTGCCTGCTGTAAGTTCCCTGGCACCGAGCGCTTTAAGAGAGGACATGTTTGGCGTGATGGCGGTAAGGAGCAAGTAACTTTCTCGTAGGATTATCTCCATGCAACGAGTTCCAGTTATCTCACCACAAGGGCTTCCACTGATGCCAACCAAACCTTCAAGAGCCAGACGTTGGCTCCGTGAAGATAAAGCCAAGATTTATGCCGATGTCAGGCGTAATATTCGTGGTGGCTGTTGGGAGGGAAAAGCAACTATTACTTCGGCTCCCTTCAAGGTGATAGCCAAGCCGAATATTTATCGGCGTCAGCTACATTTTGAGAATCCCGATAGTAAGAAACCTAACCCCACGCAATACCGGAAGCGAAAAGGTGGAACAATTACACCCTTTGGTTTTAGATCTGGAGATTTTGTTAGTGCTGAAAAAGCAGGACTTATATACAGAGGTTGGGTGGGTGGTCACACCCAAACAGCGAAGTCGAAAAACGTTTCTGTTTACGACAGTAACTGGAAAAGAATAGGGCAGTTTTCCCCTAAAAAAGTCAAGTTACTCAAGCGTTCATGCAAGTTATGCGTAAGCTGAACTGCATGTGATTGGGAAACTACGTCCCTCCGTGGCTTAGAACCCCCGTTTTTCAAAGCGGGGAGATGTCAAGATCAGACCGTGCTCTACCATCGCGATTTGGCTATGCATACTCCCATTACCGACCAACTGAAGCACGAGAGCCTAAAGTTACTTCGAGAGTACCAGCGCTCAAATTGTGCAAAGATTCGTAATCAGCTCGTGAGTCTCAATTTCGGGCTGGTTAGGAAAGAAGCTCATCATTGGGTAAATCAATGTGGCGAAAGCTATGAAGACTTACTTCAGGTAGGTTGTATTGGCTTAATTGGTGCGATTGAGCGCTTTGATCTGACTAAGGGAACTGCCTTTAGTTCCTTTGCTATTCCTTACATTCGAGGTGAAATTCAGCACTACCTAAGAGATAGGGGTGGCTCAGTTCGTATTCCGAGGCGTTGGCTAACCTTGCGACAACTGGCAGTAGAGGTTACCCAAGATTTGCGAGTGCAGTTGAACCGACAGCCAACGGATTCTGAGGTGGCGACAGCTCTAGATATTTCCCTAGCCCAATGGCAAGAAATCAAGCTAGCCTATCAAAATCGTGAGCCTTTGAGTTTAGATACACCAGTGGGAGACTCATCAGAAGGTACCACTAGCTTGATTGAATTAGTACCTGACCCTAAATATCGCAGCTTTCAGTTAGCACAAGAGGACAGAATTCGCCTACAACAAGCTTTGGCTAATTTAGAAAAGCGAACTCGTGAGGTTATGGAATTTGTCTTTTTCCATGACTTAACACAAAAAGAAGTGGCAGAACTATTGAATATCAGTGTAGTCACTGTCTCCCGCCGCCTTAAGAAGGGCTTAAACTCTCTCAAAAATTTAATGACCCGAGAACTTTAACTAGGGCTTGCTGAATTAATCTAGAAGGTATACCAGACAATGATTTTGAGCCTTTTTTGACCCTTACAAGTGCTTCGTTATAGCATCCAATGGCTAAAAATCTTTGCACTTAATAGGAAAATCTCGGAGCTAATCATGGATAATCAGGCTTAGAACTATCGGCTTTTCCCTAATCCCTACTCCCTGCTAAGAGCTCCCTCTCCTTCACCACCAGACTTATTCAGCAAACCCTAACTAAAGTTAGCTATACTGAAAGTTATCTGAATTTGAGAATGCGGTTAATTTCTGGGGTGTCATCGCGTCAAACTTAAGGGTACTGGTTATGCGTCTAGTTTTATTAATTGCTTGGGTGAGCATGATCGGTCTGGTGAGCGGTGGTTGCCAGATTGGTAACGGCGATCAACAAGCAGAGGTTGAATCTACTCCAGCTTCACCTACAGCTTCCCCGGCTACTCCAGAAGCCTCACCCTCGACCAGTAGGACAACAAATTTCAATAATCCTGTGACTCCCCCACAAACACAGGAGCGCGTCGCCGTGACAGGTTTGATTCAAACTCTGCCTACAGAAGCTGTAGTACCACAAATTGAACAGGGTCGCAGTGACCCTTTTGCGGCAATTCCAGTGCAGCCGTTAGTGACTGTGCCTCCTAGTTCTGGTGCGACTTCTAGACAAGTGCGGCCGCTACCTCAAATTGCACCGCCTTCGGGAGGAAGAACCAGAGGCAGTACTAGAGGAAGAACCAGTACAACTGGAAATCCACCGGCTGTAGCCAGAAACAATACCTTTCCTCCACCAAAAATATCCACTGGCAGCAGCAGTACTCCACAAACTAGCGACAAGGCTGCTACTGGTGAGAGTGAGAGTAGTTCAAAAACAGGTAACGGTGTTGATGATTTACCAGTACCAGTAGTTCCCTTTGCTCCAGAATTACCAGTTCTTCCAGAACCAGAGCAGGCAAGGGGGGTAGAAATCACAGGTGTTATTCAAGTGGGCGGTGTGCCTAGCGCAATTGTGAAAGTCCCAAATGAACCTGATCGTTATGTGCGAGTAGGACAGAGATTATCTAATGGGCAAGTACTAGTCAAGCGTATTGAAATGAATCGAGGACCTGAACCAGTGGTGATTCTGGAGCAATATGGTATTGAGGTTGCCAAGCGAGTTGGAGATAAGTCAGCAGGAGCCTAGTAGTAGCAGGTGGATAATAAACGCGATCAAATTAGCTTTCCGAAAATGCCCCTAGCAGTTTATCGGGAAGTTGCTGCCCATTTACGGCAGGTTCAAGGGGTAGCAGTTGGTCTAATTACTCAGAAATCACGGCAATTTGATTACAGCCACAGCCAGATTAGTGGTTTGTTGATTGAGTATGCCGATGCGATGGAATCTGGGGAGCGAGAGCGAGTTAATCAGATTTTGGCTTATTATCAAAATCGCTATGGTATCTCTAGAGAAGAAACTGCTTAGGTGTACCATCATAGATGTAGGAACGCAAAATTTGGATGGGTTCGATTCAGGCTTTACGAGGAACACGAGATATCCTGCCCGAAGAGGTAGGGTATTGGCAGCAAGTTGAAAGGATCGCCCGGCAGATTCTCGACAGAGCAGCTTATCAAGAAATTCGACCCCCGATTTTTGAGCGAACGGAACTATTTGAAAGGGGTATTGGCGAAGCCACAGATATTGTTGGCAAGGAAATGTATACCTTCAATGATCGGGCTAAACCGCCACGCTCAGTGACTCTGCGTCCAGAAGGAACAGCAGGAGTCGTGCGAGCATATATTCAAAATAGTCTCTACGCAGCTGGTGGGGTGCAGCGCCTCTGGTATATAGGGCCAATGTTTCGCTACGAAAATCCCCAAGCAGGGCGTCAGCGGCAATTTCACCAACTGGGAGTAGAGGTAATTGGTTCTGCTGATGCCAGGGCAGATGCAGAGGTAATTGCGATCGCTACTAATATTCTTCAAAATTTAGGACTCTTGAACCTGAATTTAGACCTTAACTCTGTGGGCAATCCAGAAGATAGGCATCATTATCGGCAAGCACTGGTAGATTACCTAACGCCTTACAAGGATGAATTAGATCAAGACTCTCAGGAGCGCCTAAACCGCAATCCGATGAGGATTTTGGACTCTAAAGACAAGCGGACAATTGAAATAGCTCAAAATGCCCCCAGCATTTTGGACTACCTTGGAGAAAACTCCCAGCGGCACTTTCAACAGGTGCAACAATTATTAAGTGATCTCGGGATTAGTTACCAACTCAACCCTAGGCTGGTGCGAGGTTTGGACTATTATACCCACACAGCCTTTGAAATCATCTCTGATGATTTGGGAGCACAGGCAACAGTGTGTGGTGGTGGTCGTTATGATGGGCTAGTAGAGGAGTTAGGTGGCAACAAAACACCAGCTGTAGGTTGGGCAATTGGTTTAGAGCGTTTAGTATTATTGCTCAAACAAATTTGGAAACAACCAACTCCAGTACTAGATTTTTATTTGGTATCTAGAGGTGAACTAGCAGAAGCTCAATCTATAAAATTAGCTTATGATCTTCGTCAGAGCGGGTTTTCTGTAGAACTAGACTTGAGTGGCAGTGCCTTTGGTAAACAGTTTAAAAGGGCTGATCGTAGTGGTGCAGTTGCTTGCTTGGTTTTGGGAGATGCTGAAGCCCAAAGTCAAACAGTAAATCTGAAGTGGCTTAAGTCTGGAGAACAGGAAGTGATTACACAGGCTGATTTACTAGCCAAGGCGGATGAGTTGCGAGCTCAGCTTGATAGCTGTAGATAAAGACTATTTTAGTGAATATGCTTGCTTAGTTCAAACTATCTCGGCTAGAAATCGAGATGGTTTTAGTGTTATGCTTTTTTTCAAGTCTTCATCTGTATTGTAAAAATTAGGTAAATGCTTGGCATTTTAGTTAATCAATGGCTGGGAGTGCAAGTTATACCGTCACTACATTGCGTCCTTTGGTGAAAGTATCTTCCACATTGCCTTTGATATTTGTGGGAATGGATCAGCACTTGAGTCCCTACATCTAGCTGCCAAGGCAGCTCAAGTCGATTTTTCCTTTGTTTGTCACGGTTACTACAATAAATCACAAATGCCTAAAATTGGTTAACACTATTTCTGTTTATAGCTGAAATAGTGTTAATGTTAAGTTATTTTTTCAATTGTTTATTTATATTATGAAATCCAGTAAGCATTTTGTTTCCTCATTGATTAAATGCTAGAACATTAGAAGAACTCGATTGATATAACTTTGCGATCGCCATTTTGAGGTAAGCCGAATGACTTGGTTTACCCCTAAAAGTGTAACTGGTTATAACAATTGCTATGCGTGAAGATCTAGGTACAGGACTACTTAACGACTTACCTACACTTACTAGAAGATAAGTGTAGGCTTCCGGCTCCGATAGGATTCGGTGAACTTCCTTATGTAGGGTTTCCAGTTTCATCCACCGTTGCTGTGTGTGCTAGTGCCCTTGAGGGGAACACTCTGCCACTAAAGTCAGTCCGTGTCTTACACAGCCTCCACAGGCGGCAGTCCGCCTTCGACAGACCGAAACAAAGAATTTCGGATTTTACAGGCAGATTAGTATGGCATTGTCTCCAGTAACCTCTGTGACTTCCCCGAACTCTGCCGAGTACATACTTTATCTACAAAGGGCTGCCTCTTAGTCAGTCGGGTTGATATTCAACCAGTCGTTATACTACTGCAACTTTCAGTACGTTGTCAACAAAGGGGACATCTAATCCCCTCTGTTGACTGGCTACCGGGTGAGGGAAAAAAAGAGTGGGGGAACGAGTAAGCAGACGCTCCAGAGGCGGAGAATTCAAATTCCAACCAAAATTTCGCTCACCCCTGGCTATCCATCCCCACCCTTTAGAGGAGTGGAAAATTTCGCGGAATTCGTTAACTAAGTAAATATCAGTACTAATGTCAAAAGCATTGCGTCTTTTTTATGCAGCTGGCCCTGGCAATGTAATTGGAACCTATAAATATTGGATTCAAGGGCTCGATGATCTATCACAGGTTTCGGTAACCTATTCTGCTCAATTCTACGACGTTTGTGACGCCTTGGATGCACAGGCTTACGTAATTTCTTCATGGGGAGAGAGTAATTTCTTACAGGAGGGTCGATTTACAATTGAGCATCGTCCGGTTCCGTTACCTCAAGCATCAGGTATCCTATATCACTTGAGTCACTTGTGGTACGGATTGCAGCTGATTGTCTCAGCAGTCCGCTTTAGAGCCAACTTCGCAGTTATTGCTGATGGCACAACATACTGGTTTATATTGTCACTACTACCTTGGCTGGGAGTGCAAGTGATACCGTCACTACATTGCCTCCTTTGGCGTCAGCATATACCACAATCAACAACAGAAAAATGGATTTTCAGACTGAGTCGTAATTTATTCGCTAAATACTGTGCTGCTATCTTGGTAGTCTCAGACAGCATATCTAAACAGGTAGCAGAACTTACAGCTGGTGAACATCAACCAATTATGAGATCCTTGCCTGTGTACCGTAAAAATCAGTTTGCGGGGATAGGTGAGCCAGATGAGGATCGTTCACCATTTAGAGTTTTGTTTGTAGGTCGAATTGAACCAGAGAAGGGTGTTTTCGATCTTCTAGAAATTGCCAAGGGTTTTGCAGCTGAGGGTAGGAAGAATATTTCCTTTGCTCTTTGTGGAAACGGGTCAATGCTAGATTCCTTAAAGCTCGCTGCCCAAGAAGTTGGGGTTGATTCTTTCTTTGTGTGTTATGGTCACTGCAATAAGCAACACATGCGTGAGATGTTTAGTTGGGCACACGTTGTTATTGTGCCGACGAAGACGGACTTCAGAGAAGGATTCAACAAGGTTGTGGTAGAAGGCATATTATCTGGTCGTCCTGTAGTTACTTCAGCCGTCTGCCCAGGGTTGTCTGTTCTACAGGATGCAGTTGTCGAAGTTGCACCTGATAATACCAAAGAGTACGCTCAAGCCCTGGTAAAGTTGTGTGATGACCGCGAGTTCTATGAGCAAAAGCGACGGGGGTGTCTAGATTTGCAAGAGCAGTTTTATGACGTCTCACGAAGTTGGGGTGCTAAGCTCAAATCTATCCTGTTGGCAATTCAGGAGAACCGACTTGTAGATACAGCATTATCGGGCAACAAGTAGCTCTAAATCTTAACTTTCTTGAGGCACTACCGAAGAGTCGAAAATATTGAAAGTGAGGACTGGTAGGCTGTAGAATTCAACTGTCATCAAAGCTCAACTTTTTCCAAGACCTTAAACAGGGTCGCATTGTCCTTTGGAGATTTGATGATGGGATAACAACTATGGCATACTGGGATTTTTTAATACAGAAAGAGGGTGAAAGCTCCTGGCAACCGATCAAGTCACCAAAAATCGAAATTGAAGCAGCTAGGTATCGGGTAGTTGCTCAATCGAGCCTCATCAATATTGATGTTGAAGTCCGCGTCAGTCATGAAAGCGTGGAGGAAGTTCCGCCAAAGCGCCGTTTTCAAAAGCGATTGCGCCGCACTAGCCGAGAAGGATTAGTGGTGGTTATGCCTTTTACCTACCTTAAATCAGGGCTGTGGGAGTTATCTTGCTCTGGCGATATCATGCTAGATGCTATGAGTGAATCTTCACACCAAGCTGTTAAGCTGCAAGTTTTACCAACACCCTCAGAAGTTATTCCTAATCAGGAAGAGAAATCACCTCAGGATCAACTTATCAGCATTGGTAGATTGGAAGCCCAGAGGCGAGCAGAGGGAGAATTCGGCGGTGAACAACGATTAGATACTGCCAATGAGGATAACAGTAACAGTGTTTCTGCCCCTACTCCTTCTATACAAAAGTTTCCCTACTCCATCCCCCCCTCTCTCCAGCCGAAGGCTTTTGAGGCAGCTAACTTAGACGAGAATCCAGTAACCTTCAACAGTAAATCAGCTGAGGTAGGGACTTCAGAAAACCCGCTCATGGCTCAATCCCTAGAAACACTTGAGCAAATTATGCAGCAAGTAGTGGAGCCAGTATTGCAAGAGTTTGAGGAATCTGAGTTTCATGACCTACAGCCATCATCTCAAGGATCAGATAAATCAGCAACACCTGAGTCAGAGAGTGATTTAGAGACATTAATCAATCAGCAAGGATTCACATTATCCCTTGACGAAGAAGCCTTTGTAGCAAGGCGGGGAGAATCTTTGAACATTACTGGCAAAATTGACCTCTCGGAAGCCAATAGCGACAATGAGTTGGTTCACAAATCCCTTTCCAAAGCAACCCTGCGCTATCAGCTGCGCGATCCTCAAACCTCAAAAGTCCTTGTCGATTTAAATCAGCCTATATCTCAAGATTCATTACCATTAGCTTTTAGCCATACTCTAGAAATTCCAGCTGAGTGCCATACCCGTCTGATTTTAGGAAAAGTCACGCTTTATGGCGATGCCTCGGTTGCTTTGGCAAATCAAGCATTTAGTGTTACTGCTGATTTAGATGATTTATTAGGAACTATTATCCCAGAAAGTAAGACCATGCCTGTGGCAAAAATACTGGGACTTGCGAATAATCCTGTGAGCTGGCAAGCTGATTGGGAAAAGCCGCCAATAAAAATATCAGCTCCAACTCCTTTGAATGAGGCTTTGCTTAAATTGGTAAATGATCCTCAAGATCATAAGCCTCTACCCTTGCAAATTTCATCTAAGCAGGTTCTACCTCCACAACTTTACCCTAAAAACCAGACTCAAAGATTGTCTAAATCTCTACAACTGCCCAATTTTCCTAAGCTAGAGTCTGTTGCCCGTGCTGAAACAGCAAATCCTGCCAGTGTTATTGAGCAAGTAGAGGCACTTCAGGAAAACTATACTGTTGAAACTCCAGATTCAGAGTTAACGCAGAAGAATGCAGAAGACAAATCTACAGAAATAGCATCCCCAGAAGAAGCTATCCATTTGTTAAGTGCTATTTCGCCAGAAGATACATTACCACTGGCAGAGCCTATATCTAGTGAAATCAATACTGAGGAACCAGAAGCTCTGGTAAAGGTAGCAGATTCTGAGCAAGAGATAGGGCACAAAGAAGATCCCGCCAATATCGACTCGGACAATACTGAGGAAATATCTGCACCAACTAGTTTAGATGATACCGAGGCTCAGACTAGATCTCAACCAGAGTCTGAGCCCAATGCTGTCGATAAAATCTTGGGAGTATTCCCAATAGAAGAGCGTTTTTGGTTGCGGCTGAATTCTCTAGCTACAGATGCTCAGTCTTCTCAATGGCTTACCTCTGACTCATCTACTTCTAGTAAGCAAGTTGAGGTTACTCAAGAGCTAAATTCTGAGGTAGTAGTAACTGATTCTGAACAATCTTTAGGGGAGGATAAAGGCGATTTCCCTAGCGATACTACTGAAACACAACAACTACAACCACTTCCCCTTCTAGAGAATATTCCCCGAGATGTAGCAATACCAGAGCGAGCCTTAAGCGATAGTACTGCCAATACAGATTGGCTAGCTCAAGAAATTGTTGTAGAAGATGAACAGCTATCAGAATCACAACTATCATCATTCAGGGGTGATGCTTTGGGAATGATTGCTCTAGCTGAGCAAGCTAGTAATCATTCAGCAGATGAGATTATTTCCCCACTGCAGCTAGAATCTCCAATACCAGAACCCAAAATCTTTATCCCCACAGGTGAACTAACTGCTGGAGAATCTTTTATAGTCCGTATTAAAGTGCCAGCCTATCCTTCTCGTCTTTATGTTAAACTCTGGGTTCAAGACAGACAAAGTCGCTCTCTGCTGGATGGACCACGCTCTTTAGTGGATTTCTTAGCCGATGATGCTGGTGAACTGGAGGCAATGACTCAATTAACTGTTCCCTATGGTAGTTTAGAAATCAGATTGGAAGCGATCGCAATTGATATTTACACTCAGCGGGAAAGTCACAAAGTAGGGGTTGAGCGTACCGTAGTTCATCCCAATTTATCTGGTAGTGAGTCTCTGGATGGGTTTGAAGTGTGAATTTTTGCGACGAATCAGTGGGGCATTGCTGAAACTTATTTTTTAGTTTGAGATCTAAACTAGATTTTTTCAGCACACCACTGATAGTTTTTTATCGCGTATCTGGGATTATGTTATCCACCGAGACAAAGATTGGGTGATGGTTTCTGCTCTGTTTGATAGTTATCGTCACCCTGAAAGTTCTGAAATTAAAACAGATGAGAAATCATCTTGCATTAGCGGGCTAATTTCTACCTTGGTAGATTTTGGTAGCTAAAAACTATCGGCTAGGATGTAGCTGAAACTGAAATTATCGGAAGCTGCTAGCAATGGACAAATCTTTAATCCCCGTGATTCTTGCCGGTGGTAAAGGAGAGCGTTTTTGGCCGGTGAGTCGCAAGCAAAGACCTAAACAATTTTTAAGTTTAGATGGGAGCGGTAAGAGCCTCTTACAAACAACAGCTGAACGATTAATCGATTTAGCTGGTAACCCAGATAAATTATGGGTGGTGACTTCACAACTGCTGGCTGAAGGTGTCGGTGAACAATTGCCCCAGCTTGCTAAGCAGAATTTACTAGCGGAACCAGAAGGACGTGACACCGCACCAGCAGTTGCCTGGGCTACACTGGAAATTGCCAAGGCTTATGGAGAAGATGCCTTAGTGGGCTTTTTTCCTGCTGATCACTGGATTGAAGGGAATGCCGCTTTCCAAAAAACTATCTATGCTGCTGCTGAACTAGCATTAGCTCAAAATTCTATTGTGACACTGGGTATTGCTCCAGGATACCCATCTACAGGTTATGGTTATATTGAACAGGGGGAGGAAATTGGTAATTTTGGAGGATTGCCAGTTTACAAAGTAGAACGGTTCACAGAAAAACCTGATCGTGAGAAGGCAGAGGCTTTTCTGGCGACTGGTAAATTCAGCTGGAACAGTGGCATGTTTATTTTCCGGGCTGGGGTGGTTTTAAATGAACTTCGTACCTATGCGCCGGAAATTATTGGTCCTTTAGAAGAAAAAGGTGCAGCTGCTTACTCCCATCTACCAAAGAAGAGCCTCGACTACGCCCTCATGGAAAAAACTGAGCTCACCTATGTCTTACCTGCTTCTTTTGGCTGGGATGATTTGGGAGACTGGAATGCTCTTGAGCGCTTGCGTAAAGGGAATGAAGCTAATGTGGAACTGGCAAACCATGTAGGAATAGATACTAAAGATGCAATTATTTTCTCCTCTGATGAGAATGAAGTGATTGTGACCATTGGTCTAGAGGATGTGGTTGTGGTGCGCGATCGCAATGCTACTTTAATTGTTAAAAAAGACCGGACGCAAGAAATCAAGCAGGCTCTCAAAAATATAGCATCTGACCCCAAATTCAAGGACTTTCTCTAGGATTTAGAGGAAAATCATTGAGTTACGACTACTCTTAGGCTAACAGCTTGGGGATAGTTTCAGGGCAATTATTTTAGGATATACCACGAGTGACGTGTAATTTTATCATGGCGCTCGCTTAATTGTCAAGTGCTAGCTTTCTCGATTACTGCTTCGGCAGGGTTCTAGCCTTATACTGGTGTTTGCATCCGGAGTTAATTTAAAGAGGTCGCTGCATGGCATCCATCCGCCAGTTGCATCAACAACTGATCAGCAAAGAACGTTCAGCCGTCGAAATTGCCCAAGAATCCCTAAATCAGATCCAACAGCTAGAGCCAAAAGTACATAGCTTTTTATGCACGACATCAGAACAAGCCCTAGAGCAGGCGCGTCAAGTGGATGCCAAAATCGCTGCCGGAGAAGATATTGGGCTATTGGCGGGGATTCCCATCGGCATTAAAGACAATATGTGTACCAAGGGAATTGCCACCACCTGCGCCTCCCGCATTCTGGAAAACTTTGTGCCTCCTTACGAATCAACAGTAACCCAAAAGCTCAAGGATGCCGATGCCTTAATCGTAGGTAAAACCAATCTCGATGAATTTGCAATGGGCAGTTCAACTGAAAACTCTGCCTATCAAGTAACCTGTAACCCCTGGGATTTGTCGCGGGTGCCTGGAGGTTCTTCTGGAGGTTCAACAGCAGCTGTAGCAGCGGGAGAATGCCCAATAGCCCTCGGTTCTGATACTGGTGGCTCAATTCGCCAACCAGCCTCTTTCTGCGGCGTTATCGGTATGAAACCAACCTATGGTTTAGTTTCTCGCTATGGTCTTGTTGCCTTTGCCTCTTCCTTGGATCAAATTGGACCAATAGCTACTAATGTAGAAGATGCAGCTATTTTACTAGGCGCGATCGCTGGTCATGACCCTAGTGATGCCACTAGTCTCAAAGTTGAAATTCCCGACTATACTAAATTACTCCAACCTGAACTCAAGCCCAATAGTATTAAAATCGGCGTGATCAAAGAAACCTTTGGTGAAGGTGTAGAGACGATCGTAGTCGAGAAGGTAAAAAAAGCGATCGAGCAACTGCAAAATTTGGGTGCCGAAGTCCAGGAGATTTCTTGTCCCCGTTTCCGCTACGGTTTACCTACCTATTACATTATTGCTCCTAGTGAGGCATCGGCAAATCTAGCTCGCTACGACGGCGTTAAATACGGTAAGCGAGTAGCTGAGGCTGACAATATCCTCTCGATGTATACCAAAACTCGTGCTGCTGGCTTTGGTGCAGAAGTCAAGCGCCGAATTATGCTAGGGACTTATGCCCTATCGGCTGGATACTATGACGCCTATTACCTCAAAGCCCAAAAAGTCCGCACTCTGATTAAACAAGACTTTGAGAGCGCCTTTGAGGAAGTTGATGTTCTAGTTTCTCCCACTGCTCCGACAACGGCATTTAAAGCTGGCGAAAAGACAGAAGACCCCTTAAGCATGTATCTTGGTGATTTGATGACTATCCCTGTTAGCCTCGCTGGTTTACCAGGAATCAATGTTCCCTGTGGCTATGATGATCAGGGACTGCCAATTGGCATGCAACTAATTGGTAATGTTTTACGAGAAGATCAGCTGTTTCAGGTAGCTTATGCTTACGAGCAATCTACATCATGGCATCTGGGTAAACCGCCTTTGCAGTTAGAAAGTTGAAGTTTAAACTTGGTGCCAAGTTGATGCTTACTGTTGTAGGATTTTTAGCGGTCGCTTACTTTGCTATCTGTACATCTGCTATGCTGTGGCAAAACCGTCTCATCTTTTTTCCCTCACCAGTGATTACAGCTACCCCAGATCAATTGGGTTTAGCTTACGAGGAAGTGTGGTTGCCGGTAAGGGCAAGGTTTGGTAAAGTTGAGCGCATTCATGGCTGGTGGTTGCCAGCTGTTTCTGAGGCTACTGGTGTCCTGCTTTATCTACATGGCAATGGGGAGAATATCTCTGCTAATCTTGGGAAGGCTCAAGTATTTCACCAGTTAGGCTTCTCGGTACTAATGATTGACTACCGGGGTTATGGTCGCTCTGAGGGTAATTTTCCCAGCGAAGCTAGAGTTTATCAAGATGTCCAGGTTGCTGGAGATTACCTATTAAAACAAAGAGGTATTTTTCCCCAGGATATTTTCGTCTATGGTCATTCTCTGGGGGGAGCGATCGCAATTGATTTAGCGGTGCGAAATCCAGAATTTGCAGGTTTAATTGTGGAATGCTCATTTACTTCCATGCTTGATATGGCTAAGCTTCAGGGTAAGTATGGTTTCTTGCCATTAAACTTGCTATTAACCCAGCGTTTTGATTCGATTAGCAAGGTTACTAAGTTAGAGATGCCATTACTCCTGATTCATGGTAGTAATGACCAAGTAGTACCTGCACAGATGAGTCAAGCCTTGTTTAATCAAGCAAATGAACCTAAGCAACTGTGGCTTGTCCCCGGTGCAGATCACGTTAACG
The DNA here is from genome assembly GCA_010692645.1 of Symploca sp. SIO2E9. Lineage (GTDB taxonomy): Bacteria > Cyanobacteriota > Cyanobacteriia > Cyanobacteriales > Coleofasciculaceae > SIO3C6. The sequence goes on along the minus strand of JAAHGS010000008.1, from coordinate 98,345 downwards.
TCGCAACTGTTGCTAGTTTGGAATATCAGCAGAAAATTCAAGAATTTGTCGAACAGGTTAGGGAATGGGCGTTAGAGATAAAACTTAATTAGGGTTTGCTGAATAAGTCTGGTGGTAAGGAGAGGGAGCTCTTAGCAGGGAGCAGGGAGTAGGGAAAAGCCGATAGTTCTAGGCTTGATTATCTATGATCAGCTCCGAGATGTTCCTATTAAGTGCAAAGATTTTTAGCCATTGGATGCTATAAGCTTGCACTTGTAAGGGTCAAAAAAGGCTCAAAATCCTTGCCATCTCCCCATCTCTAAGCAGGCGTCGCCATCCTTTTGCGCAGGGATTCGGCTCTACGCTTAGCAGTAGAATTATCTGGGTCATACTTGAGAGCCTCTTCGTATGCTTCCAAAGCCTGAGATGTTAGCTGTTTGCGCTCATAAACATGACCTAGGTTATTAATTGCAGTGATATATCCTGGCTCTTGCTTGATAGCTTCTTTGTAGTTACGAATAGCAATATCGAATTGTTCCTGGGCAAAGTAGGCAAAACCGAGGGCATTATATACAGGGGCAATATTTTCTTCCTCAGTATCTACAGTTTTAATTGCTTTTTGAAAAACAACGATCGCTTGTGCAAACATTTTTTTGTCTGCATAGATACTGCCCAATTCATAATACTCTTGAGCTGTTCCCCGCTCTTGTTGTAATTTTTTCTCTAGCTTAGAGAGGACAGTTTCGATTTTGCGAGTTTTAAGCACCTGGCGAATCACCGCAAAACCAGCACCGCCAAGCAGAATTATCAATAGTGACAGATAAATGATTAGAGGCTTTTCTTCCATAGTATTTGAAACTACTGTTTATTGCTCATTGCTCATTGTTGATTGTTCATTGACCTATGTTCCATGAACCATGTTTGCGCAGCATGCGCCGAGCGCGTACCATCAACCATGAACCATTTTATGGTAAACCCCAAGCAGCAGCACGTTCAGCTAACCAGCCTTCAGCTTTCCACTTAGCGATCGCTTCATTTACTCGCCGCTGTAGCTGAGAGTACTGTAACCCTTTTGGCATCACTATGCATAGAGCTTCACTAGAGAGCCGTACTGGCAGCATTTTATAGTCAGGATATTCCTGTACCCAGCCAGTCAGGAGGCTATTATCGGCAGCGAAGGCATCAGCAGTGCCTTTTTCTAAAAGCAGCAGTGCTTCTTGGTAAGAATTAACCCCCACTAGTTGAGCTTCTGGTAGATTATACTGCACTACGGCGGTCGTACTCGAACCATTGAGTACAGCAATTTTCTTCGACTGGAAATCTTTTAGTTTGCTGGTTGAGGTATCTTTAGTAATTAATCCGGTACCATCTAGATAATAGGGTATGCTCAAGTAAACTATACGAGAGCGGGAATCAGTTGCGGTGACTCTGGCAATTGTGAGGTCAACTTCTTCCTCCAAAACTACATTGAGCCGCTGATTATTCGCTACTGGCTGCAAAACTAAAGCCTCAGCATCTCCTAAAAGTTCAGCTGCTAGGCGTCTAGCTATATCAATTTCAAAACCTTGCAGTTGCCCATTTGTTTCCAGAAAGCCTAAGGGACGCAGGTTATCTTTAACTGCAACAATTAACTCGCCTCGGCGCTTAATCTCGTCAAGTTCGGCACTTTGGGCTGTTGAGTGGGCAAGTATTGACAGGATTGTCAATCCCATTGCTAAACTGAAAGGTAGAAATTTGTTGCTGACCATGCCGATGAAGTTTTATCGAAAGTATAAGCTTGTCAAGGGAGTCTCAAGACTCCTTTCTCGCTTTCATCCCCCTACTGAAGTAACGGGGTTTTCAGCATCGTTGATTTCTTATTAAAGATAAGGATTGAATAATACTATTCTCAGGATTGGATAACACTATTCCTGGAACTGCAAGATTTACATCTTTACGGATTAGTATTCAAAAGTGTGGAACTTTTTACTCTGCGACTCCTTGATTAGTTTGTTACGAGGATATCAATGACGACGAATACGGCAGGACGATTAGCCGGAAAAATAGCTGTTATTACCGGCGGAACTTCAGGAATTGGCTTGGCAACTGCACAGTTATTCCTAAAAGAAGGTGCCAAGGTTATTGTAACTGGACAAAATGAAGAACGTTTACAGCAAGCAGCTACCACTCTGGGTAGTAACGCCATTCCTATTCGTGCTGATGTGCTTGATTTAGCTAATCTGGATCATCTTGCTGAACAAATCAAAGCTACTGTAGGTTCATTTGATACACTCTTTGTTAATTCAGGAGTGGCTAGAAATGCTCCTTTTCGAGAGGTAACTGTATCAGCTTTTGATGAAGAAATTACCATCAACCTTAAGGGTGTATTCTTTACGGTACAAAAGTTAGAACCCTTGATGAAAGAGGGAGGGAGCATTGTTTTAAATACCACCACCTTAGCGCAAACTGCCATGGTTGGAGAAAGTGTCTACTCGGCAACAAAAGCCGCTGTACGCTCTTTGACTAGATCAATGAGTGTAGAATTCCTTGATCGTAAGATTCGAGTTAATGCTGTTGCTCCTGGTCCAATTGATACCCCGATTTGGAGTAAGATGGGACTAACACAAGAAGCTGCACAGGCAGTTCTACAGCGAACCCCTATAGGTCGTTTTGGAAAACCTGAGGAGATTGCTGGTGTAGTTCTGTTTCTCGCCAGTGATGATTCCTCTTTTATGCTAGGTGAAGAAATCCTGGTTGATGGTGGATGGGCCACTTTGTAAGATGGTGGTTAACTGTTAACTCTCCAAGTATAACTGGCGGGTAATTTCGGCAAGAAAGCTAGGATGGCAAAATGAACTAGAGGAAGGAACTCTTATTGCTTAAACAGGTAGGGCAAAATCTTTACAATAAGGGATTTACTACTTTTAGACCTCCAGTCTAGTTCATTTTGCTGCTATAGTTTTTTCTAATTCACTATACTCTCAGTATCTATGAATCGACTAATGGTCCATAAGGAAGAGGAGAGAAGCTTTGGTCGCTGCCGTCTTCAAACCAGTAGCGCATGTGACCCTCAATAAACTCCTCACGGCTGATAGAGCCCGTACCATCAACGTCAATGCTGTCGAAAGCCTGATTAGCGCGATTAGGGTCATCTCCTCCAGAGTATATTGCCAGATACTTGCGGTACTCTTCACGGGAGATTTTTCCAGAGTGATCAGTGTCAATGAGATCGAAGAAAACTTCGTTCTTTCGCCTACCTACCTCTGGTGTTGATTGGAGTATCGTGACTGCCTTGGCAGCATTGCCGAGAAACTCTTGTTCGCTGATCATGGTGTTACTATCAACCGCAGCCCCTCCAGCAACCACATTTTGATATAAAGACCGAAACAGTTCTCTGATTTCTTCAGGTTTCGAGGAACTATCTTGAAGTTCGAGTATCCGTTGTGCGATCGCTTCAAAGTCGGAAAGTGACAAGACTCCATTTTTGTCAACGTCCATAACTTTGAAGTAGGTCTTCATCCTGGCAACCCAAATAGTGGATGACAAAAACTGTTCTGGAGACATTTTAGTTAAATTCCCTAATAAATTGCTATAGCAGTGCGCTCTCGTCTACCTACAGTACAAAGCTTTTAAGCATTTGCTCATCAAGGCTGGATTTGTGGTTTGTAAACACACCAGGGCACAGCGCTGATGCTAATAATATCAGTTTTGAGTAAGTATGGTCAAAAGTACTTATTAACTGGGATTGAGGGACTTGACAGGAGTCTCAATCGAGACAACTCTTCTGGTCAAATTTTCTTTGAACTAAGGTATGGTAGAAATGCCTCTTAATATGGTAGAACTGGAGAAACTTTTAGGGTCAGTTAGTTGTGAAAAAGATCAATAATTTACACTTAACTTATGATTATTATCGAAATTAATTTGGGTTAAATACCCCACCGTCACTTGCGGTGCATAAAATTGGTTGGGGTCAAATCCCCATCCAATTTGTCCCCGCGTCCCCGTGTCACCGTGTCCCCGCGTCTTTAATCCCTTGTTAGTGCAATAAAACCTAAATTAAGATATCACAAATAACGAATTGTAAAAATGCTAAAAACTGTATTTAACCTGCCTAATGAGCAACGACAAAAGATAGGAATTATTGGTGCAGGTGCTATGGGAGTATCAACAGCATGTATTTTAGCTAGATTAGGAATTGCTAAAATAACTATTTTTGAAGCAGAGTCCAAACCTTTTAATAATAAAGGAGCTTCCAGTAATAATACAGGTATTTTACATCATTTTGTTTATGGCGGTCATCAACCCACTCTCGAATATTTTTTCAAGCAAAGTATTTTCTTTGAAAAATTAATGCCTGAATATGTTTTTGGAGATAGGTACATCAATTATTTATTACCAAATGACAGAGGGAATACTGCTATTCATGAGCCAGGTATTAACTTCAAAGACATTGCTACTTATTTAGTGGATATTTATCAAAGTCATTTAAAAAATTATCCAAATGAAAATTTTCTTGGATCAGCAAACGATTTAGTAAAAATCTTAGATGAAGATATGATAAATACCTTAGTTTGTAAAACTAATTCATCCCACCAAGGAAAAATTGCAGGAGGACTTAAAATTAGACAGTCTGTATTAAATATTGGAGAATATGTCTGTCACATGGTTAATTTACTTGAGTTAGTATCAAAACAAAACTTAGTGACAATTAATTATAATCATAAAGTTAAGAATATTCGCATAAAAGATAAAAATTTTGAGTTAAATATAAATGACAATAATCTTGATCATTTTGATACAGTAATAAACGCTGGTTATGCAACAGGTTTGGAAATTCCCATTCCCATACCAAGAAATAAAGAGTACATAGAGGGAAATCTAGTCAAGCTGAAAGTTTATGGATTATACAAAATTCCCCTCAACTTAAAATTACAGTTACCTGAACTTAAAAATTTCTCAAGTACCATCTTAATTAGAGGTCAATATGGAGGAATAATTCAAGTGGGGACTGATATTTTAGCAGTTTTTTCTGGTTCAGAATACAACCAAGCTGAATGGGATTTTCCTATCAGTGAATCTTCAATAAGTATCCCTAAAGAATGGTTGCAAAATAAGGAAGAAATAATGGGAAAACCTGAAGTAGATATAACAAAATCAATAAAACATAACTTAGCTAGATGGATTCCTTGGGCTAAGGAACTTGAAGATATTAAGTTAAAAAAAGCTATTCAAGTTTATCCTCGTCGTAAACCGACTAATGATTTAGAAGCTGCTCAAAGGGATGATAACCCTATTCGTTATATGTACCAACATAAAAATGGGGGAAAATATATTCATATTCCTGGGTTTAAATTAACATCAATACCTTACCAAGCTTTTCAGGTGGTACTCGAAATATTATCAATCTATATACAGAAAGGAATTCTTAGCCAAAAGCAAGTTAATCAACATATAATTCTCGATTCAAATAGACAGATTATTCTCTCTCCTGAAATGGAATATGCACTGGGCAAAAATTTAAAGCAATCAGCACTTTCTGAAAGAGAAAAAATTATCAAAGAATGGGATATTTATTAGCTCTTGGCTTCCATAGATACATAAGCAGAGCAAGCTAAGCTAAGCTCCAAGTGGCTGGAATGCTTACACTGTGGTAGTTTGAGTATTTTTTTACATAATGCACAAGCTCCTTGCATGTGGTATTTACATGGGAGGGGAAGGCGTCCTAGTTTGGTGCGTTGTTCACCAATCTGGGGCGCGTTAACCTATATTTTCCTGAGACGATAATACACCTTGATGGGGAAGATGGGGAAGAGTTCGCAGCAATTAAATGCGTCATTACTGGGCTTGTTGATAGCAGCCCTCCTGTTGTGGTTAATGTTTCTAGGAGATGTACCCCTACGAGATTGGGATGAAGGCACCCGTGCCCTAATCGGTAGAGAAATTTATCGCACAGGCAACTGGTTACATCCGACAATTTATGGAGAACCCTATCTCCTGAAACCGCCGTTGATGGATTGGTTGATTGCCCTCAGTTATAAGCTAGGGGGTATCAATGAATTCACTACCCGTCTACCAGGGGCAATCTTAAGCGCTTGCGGAGTACCTCTACTTTATCTTCTGGGGCGGGAAGTCTTTCGTCACCATCTCACAGCAGTTTTTGCAGCTGGTGTTTACCTCACCCTGCTGCCAGTTGTACGCCACGGGCGTCTGGCAATGCTTGATGGTATGGTAAATTCTTGTTTCTTGCTGTTGCTGTGGTGTTTGCTTAAAGCTCGTCACCACAAACCTTGGGCTATTGGAATCGGAATTAGCCTCGGATTAATTAGCTTAACCAAAGGTTTGTTAGTGCTGCCTTTAGGTGCGATCGCTTTTTTATTTTTACTTATAAATAAGCAGGTAAAAATACTGAAGAACCCTTATCTATGGCTGGGCATTATTTTAGGGAATCTACCTGTAGTTACCTGGTATTTTGCCCAGTGGCAGCATTATGGTAATAGCTTTTGGCAAGTACATTTTCAGGCTCAAGGATGGCAACGCCTTTCTAAGGCTGTCGAAGGAAATAGTGGTCCTGTTTGGTATTACCTGTTGGAATTACTCAAATATAGTTTTCCTTGGCTTTGGTTTTTGCCTGGGGGATTGTACCTAGCTTGGCAAAAACGCCTTACTAGTTGGGGCTGTTTAATTCTGATTGGCACTATTGGTTATCTAGGACTTATCTCCTTGATGAAAACTAAATTGCCCTGGTATATCATGCCTTTGTATCCATTTTTTGCCCTTGCCGTCGCGGTTCAACTTGCCCAGTTGTGGGAAAAGCGTAAACGTTATCAATTAAATTTGGCAGTTATCTTGGGATTGATTGCGGTTGTCGCTGTAGCTGGTTGTGTTTACTTTATTTTGACAGAACCCCAGCCGGAATTAATTGTTATGAGTCTAGTTTTGGCACTGAGTATGGGCTTTGCCACCTGGTTAGTTAGGAAAAATAATCGTAATTTTATCTCAATTTTATTTATAGGAATATACTTTACTTTGGCACTGTTAATGGCTTCTAAATCTTGGCTTTGGGAATTAAACGAAGCTTTTCCCGTCAAACCAGTTGCCGCTTTAATTCAAGAACATACTGAGGTGGGAGCAGTTATTTATACTTCCTTTATCTATGGGCGTCCGAGTCTAGATTTTTATAGCGATCGCAGAGTAATTCCTCTTGAAGCAGTAGCATTACAAGAGTTATGGTCAACTCAACCTTACTTATTATTAGATCAAGCAACTTTGGAAGTTTTGCAGTTACCCGGTAGTATAACTCTCGGCACTGCTGAAGGTTTGACCCTAGTGGCAGCGGGGGCAAGTCTCCTCTAATCTGTTGGCTACAGATGCTGATGAGGCCCAGACAGGAGGATTGAAGTATAACAGACATTTAGGAAATTGGTATAAAAATTTTCTTCGTTGTCTTTACAATTTTTAACCTTGATTCCTAAACTACCTATCAAATCGGCATTTGAACTCGTTGATAGTATTTTTGGTGTCCGAAGTGATATATTAGGTCTAGTTTGAATTTAGGAATGCACTTATGAACTTAGTAACTTGGAATATGCAAGGCTCCAGTGCCAGCACAGATGACAAATGGAATCAAGGAATCTTACAATTTATTAAACAGGGTGCGGAGGTTTGCTCCCTGCAAGAGTGTGGCTCAGTACCTGCCTCAGCAAAGCCTGAAACACCGACAAATCCTTTACCAACAGGAGTTAAACTATACACCTGGAAAGGAAGTGCTAATCCAACAAAGTACATCTTGTTTTACCCTGCTGATCCAGGGGGAAATCGTTGCAACTTGGCAGTAGTATCAGTTAAAAAGCCAAAAAATGTAAAATTACTTGAATCAATCAGCTCCGCAAAATGGCGTCCGGTACTAGGAGCAGAATACGATGGTAGCACAAGATATTGCTTTACCATTCATGCTATGAGCGGAAGTGGTAACGATATAGAGGGTCTAGTTAAAGCAATTAATGGGGCTGTCGGTGATTGGGTAGTAGCTGGTGATTTTAATCGCCAGCCTGACAAAATAACATCTGGAACCCCAGGAACAGTGTGTCCTCCTAATGGACCAACCCACCCTTCTAAGGCACCTGTATCCAAGTACGATTATGCAATTAAAAAGGCTGCGTCATCTGTAACTGGACAGGTGTATCAAGTTCCCATTCTTTCCGATCACCTCGCTGTAGCATTTGTACTGTAAAATTAGTTTTCTCTATAATCCTCTTCTGTTATTTTTGGTTTAAACCTTGATTTTTCCTAGTACTCTTTTAAGAAAGAAATGAGGGATATTTAAAATATCAAAAGCCTACAAATCATGGTTTCTGTGTAATTACAATCCCTCAAATTAAACTTGACTGACTACTAGGCTGAAATAAGATAAATTCATAAAAGTCTCCTTTAGTAACAGAAGAGGGCTACCCGTGACTCTTTCGGCATTACTTATTACTTATTACTTAAGCGGTTGTGCATTTTTAATGCACAACCGCTAGGCAGAAAGCAGAATTAACCAGAGCGTATACCAATCATTCTCTTCATTTTCAGGGGGTATTGGTACTAGCTTCCCCTCAACTAATTCATAACGATTATCTGTATCATCGTCATATTTAAGGTATTCAGAAAAAGAGACTAATCGTGGTGTTTTGACCATTGTTCCACTTGTGTAAACTTTTTGATCAGGAATTCTGACTGTCCGGAAGTGCTTATTATCCAGTTGAAGAAACAGAAAGAGCATGGAGGCTGAAGGTTGCACCTCAATGGATGAAAGCCGTCTGCAAGACTATCTGAATCTGATTGATACACTGCTGAGTTGTGCCATTAACGAAGAAGCACAAGTTTTATCTGCTAACCGAGAATTGGTAGATGTTGGGTTAGTGCAGACGATGAGACAAGAAGCAGAAGGATTGGAACAGAGGGGCAACAAAAATGTTGCTGATCATTTAGTTAATCTTGCCCATCAGCTATCTGAAGCGCTGGGTTTGTCATCACCAACCTCTGCAGCTTCACCTGTTCCAAATTCTGACTCCCAACTTGACTTCCTCTTGCAAGTATTGCAGGCAACTTACGAAAGCCAAGGCAGCCCTCAAGTTGTGTACCCTTTGCTGGAAGATCACCTAGACAAACTGGATTATAGCTTGGCTGATGTCTTGCAAAATTGGGCAACGGCTAAACTAGCAGCAGATCAGGAGCAAGCATGGTGGCTTACGACAGCTATTGTAAATTTCAGCACTCTACTTCAGCAATTTCCACTGGGTAATCGGGCTTGCAATATAGAAATTGCCATTAGAGGATACGAGATTGCTTCCACAGTCTTTACCCGCGAAGTCTTTCCTATTGATTGGGCGATGACCCAAAATAATCTGGGTAGTGCCTATCTTTGGCGCATTTTCGGTAACAGAGCTGATAATTTGGAAGCAGCCATTCGCTGTTACAACTCTGCTTTAGAGATACGCACTCAAGAAGCATTCCCAAAACAGTGGGCAATGCTCCAAGACAATCTGGGTAATGCCTACCTTGACAGAATATATGGTAATCGAGCCGATAACATAGAACAGTCAATCCACCACAGACAAGCAGCATTAAAAGTATTTACCCGTGAGGAATTTCCTCAACAGTGGGCTATGACCCAAGATAATTTGGGAGCAACTTACGGGGAGCGGATTCGCGGTAATCGAGCCGATAATCTGGAACAGGCAATTTCTCATAGTAAAGCAGCTTTATCAGTTTTCACTCCCAAAACCTTTGCCCAGGAATGGGTTAAGCTTCAAAATAATCTAGGTAATTATTACAGCAATCGTATATATGAAGAGAAAGCTAAGAATTTAGAAATAGCAATAGACTGTTTCAAAGCGGCTTTGGAGATAGGCATTCGTGAGGTTTTTCCTATTGATTGGGCAATGAGCCAAAATAATCTGGGTAATGCTTACGCTGAACGCATCCGAGGAGAACAAGCAGAAAACTTAGAGCAGGCAATTCACTGTTATGAAGTAGCCTTAGAAATACGTACTCGCCAAGACTTACCAACTGACTGGGCAATGACCCAAAACAATTTAGGTGAGACCTATAGTAAGCGCATCCAAGGAGAAAAAGCTGAGAATCTGGAGCAGGCTATTTACCACTACAATGCTGCCTTAGAAATATACACTCGCGAAGCCTTTCCTCAAGAATGGGCGCAGACTTATAATAATCTGGGCAATGCTTACCTTAGCCGTATTCATGGGCAAAAATCAAAAAATTTCGAGTTGGCTATCTCTCGTTACAATGGTGCCTTAGAAATACGCACTCGTGAAGCCTTTCCTCAAGAATGGGCGCAGACTCATAATAATCTGGGCAATGCTTACCTTGACCGAATCAACGGAGAAAAAGCCGAGAATTTGGAGTTGGCTATCTCTCATTACAAGGCTGCCTTGGAGATACGCACTCGCGAAGATTTTCCGACTGATTGGGCAATGACCCAACACAATCTTGGTAATGCTTACCGTAACCGTATTGAGGGGGATAAGTCAGAGAATTTGGAAACAGCAATTCGACATTGCTTAGCGGCTCTGGAGGTACGCACTCGCGAAAATTTTCCCACTGATTGGGCAGCTACACAGATTAGTTTGGGCAATGCCTATGGGGAACGCATCCAGGGGGAAAAGGCGGAGAATTTGGAACAGGCTATTCACTGTTATAAAGCTGCCTTAGCAGTATACACTCGCGAAGCTTTCCCAGTTGATTGGGCAATGCTTCAAAATAATCTTGGTAATGCTTATCTTGACCGTATCCAAGGGGAAAAGGCAGAGAATTTGGAGTTGGCTATCCGTCATTACAATGCTGCCTTGGAAATACGCACTCGTAAAGCTTTTCCTCAAGAATGGGCAGAGACGCAAATTGGTTTGAGTGCTGCTTATAAAAATCGCATTCGAGGGAAAAAAGCTGAGAACTTTGAAGAAGCTATTCGCTGTTGCTTGGCTGCTCTGGAGGTACGCACTCGCGAAGCCTTTCCCCAAGATTGGGCAAATACACAAATTAATTTGGGCAATGCCTATGGGGAACGCATCCAAGGAGAACGAGCAGAGAATCAGGAACAGGCTATTCGTTGTTATAAAGCTGCCTTGGAGATATACACTCGCGAAGCCTTCCCAGTTAATTGGGCACTAGCCCAAAACAATCTGGGGAGTGACTACCTTCGTCGTATCCGTGGGGAAAAAGCTGAGAATTTGGAGTTGGCTATCCGTTATTATGAGGCTGCGTTGGAAGTACGCACCCGTGAAGCTTTTCCTCAAGAGTGGGGGGATACTCAAAATAATCTGGGTAATGCTTACGAAGAACGCATTCGAGGAGAGCGAGTAGAGAATCTAGAACAGGCTATTCGCTACTGTTTAGCTGCTCTAGAGGTACGGACTCGCGAAGCCTTTCCCCAAGAGTGGGCAAATACCCAAATTAATTTGGGCGATGCTTACCATAAACGCATTCGAGGAGAACGAGCAGAGAATCAAGAACAGGCTATTCGCTATTATGAAGCTGCTTTGCAGGTAAACACTCGCGAAGCTTTTCCCGAACAATGGGCGAGTATTCACAATGGTCTAGGTATTACTTATTTTTACCGTATCCAAGGGGAAAAAGCCGAGAACTTGGAACATACTATTTACTGTTATAGAGCAGCTTTGCAGGTATACACTCGCGAAGCCTTTCCCCAAGAATGGGCAAATACTCAAAACAATCTAGGCATTACCTACACTGAACGCATTTTTGGGAAAGCAGCCGAGAATTTGGAAGCAGCAATCGACTGTTACAATGCTGTCTTGGAGGTATTTACCCGCCAAGCTTTTCCTCAAAGTTGGGCAAAAGCCCAAAACAACCTGAGCAATGCTTACCGTCAGCGTATTGATGGAGATAAAGCAGAAAATTTGGAAATGGCAATCCATTCTTGTATGGCTGCCTTAGAAATATGTACTCGCCAAGACTTACCAACTGATTGGGCAATGACCCAAAACAATCTGGGGTTAGCCTACGTGAAACGCATAGAGGGAAAAAGAGAAAAGAATTTAGAATTAGGAATTGGTTCCTTTTTGGCTGTTTTAGAAGTATACACCCGCCAAGCATTTCCTCAAAAACATGCAGAAACTCAAGGGAACCTTGGTCTTGCCTACCAAGATGCTCAACAATTTCCTAGTGCATACAAGGCATTTGCTGCTGCTATTAATACGGTAGAATCTCTGCGGTCCGAAATAGCCTCTGGCTCTGGAGTAGAAGAACGCAAACAAAAACTAGCTGAAGAATATAACAACTACTATCAAAACATGGTGAAAGTTTGTCTAAAACTGGACAAACCCATCGAAGCTATTGAATACATCGAGCGTAGCAAAACCCGTAATTTAGTTGAACTTATCCTCACCCGTGACCTCAAAACTATCTTTCACCCAGATATTGTCAGCCAACTAGAAAAACTTCAAGACGAAATTTCTATTGGTCAGTACCAACTTCAGAATGCTAAAGCCGATGACTCCAAAGCCCTAGCGCAACATCTCCAGCAATTGCGACAGCAGCGTAACGAATTACAAGACAGTGATCTGCCCCTTGGTGCTGGTTTCAGATTTGACCAATTCCAAAGAGTTTTAGATAACTACACTACCATCATCGAGTGGTACATAACTCCTGATAATATTCTCGCTTTCATCGTTAAACCTAATTCTTTGCAGGAAGAAGAGCTTAGTGTTTGGAAGTCTACAGCTGATGAACTACAAGCCTTAGTTGATTGGGTTATTGCCTATCTGGATGATTACTACCAGTCAAAAGACAACTGGCGCACTCAATTAACACCGCGGCTAGAAGAATTGGCAAAGATTTTACATTTGGATGAACTGATTGAGCAATTACCTAAAGAGTGCCAACGATTAATCCTCATTCCTCATCGGGGAATGCATCTATTCCCCCTTCATGCCTTGCCCTTATCTCACAACGGTAAAATAACTAACTTACTCGATCGCTTCCCTGAAGGTATTAGCTACGCACCCAGTTGTCAGCTATTACTCCAAGCACAACAACGAAAACGCCCCAACTTTAACCATCTGTTTGCCATCCAAAATCCCACAGAAGATCTTGCCTATACTGATTTGGAAGTGCAAGCCATAAAAGACTACTTCAACCCCGTTAATATCCTAGAAAAAGAAACCGCTACACTAACAGCCATCAACAACACGAACCTGGGGGCAATCCACTGCGCTCACTTTAGTTGTCACGGCTACTTTAACCAAGGCAATGCCCGAAAATCTGCCCTCATCTTAGCTGATGCACCTCTGGCTACCGCACCCACCAAACCTGATACAGAACGTTATCTCCAAGTGCGCGAGGGCGAAACCCATAACTTGGATAAATGTCTTACTCTAGACGCCATCTTTAGCCTCAATTTAGAACAATGTCGCCTCGTTACCCTTTCAGCTTGCGAAACTGGATTGATTGATGGTCGCAACATCAGTGACGAATACATTGGCTTACCCAGTGGCTTCCTTGTGGCAGGTTCTCCCAGTGTCGTTAGTTCCCTCTGGAGAGTAGATGAAATCGCATCAGCATTTTTGATGATTAAGTTCTATCAAAATTTCCAATCAGGCTCAACTGTCGCCATTGCCCTCAACACAGCCCAAACCTGGCTCCGGGATGCCACAAAAGAACAATTGGAGCAATGGGCAAGCCAACTACCCCTGGATGATGAACAGGAAATGCAATTGATGGCTTTCTTATGTAAACTACAACCTAATAGCAAACCTTTTGAATCCCCTTACTACTGGGCCGCATTCTGTGCCATTGGTCAATAACTCGTGAAAACTGATAGCATCTTTTACAGCCTGTTCCAATCATTTCCTAGCAGCTTCTTTGAACTCATCAACTGTTCCCCCGAAGAAGCTGCTAACTATGAATTTACCTCCCGCGAAGTTAAACAATTGGCTTTTCGCCTAGATGGTTTATTCCTGCCCAAAACCAACGAAACCGACAAACCTTTCTACCTGGTTGAAGTTCAGTTTCAGCCCGACTCCTCCTTATACTACCGCCTATTTGCCGAACTCTTCCTCTTCTTAAAACAATACCAACCCCCTCACCCGTGGCAGATTGTTGTCATCTATCCCAACAGCCGTATCGAACGAGAGCAAACGTTACATTTTGCTAACCTCTTAGCCTTAAACCAGGTGAGACGAATTTACCTGGATGAGTTAGGAGAAACTGCAGAACGCTCATTAGGCGTGGGAATTGTTAAGCTGGTAATCGAGCCGGAAGAAACATCCGGACAACTAGCACGACAATTAATTGAACAAGCGCAGCAACAGCTAATCGATGAAGCTGTTCAGCGTAACCTCATTAATTTAATTGAAACTATTATTGTCTACAAACTACCACAAAAAAGCCGCGAGGAGATTGCCGCCATGTTGGGTTTAAGCGAACTAAAACAAACCAGATTTTACCAAGAAGTCCTCGAAGAAGGTAAACAGGAGGGTAAACAAGAAGGTAAATTAGAGACAGTACCAGAATTACTCCGATTAGGATTAACCTTAGAGCAGATTGCTGGAGCACTCAAATTACCCTTAGAATTAGTCCACAAAACCGCACAACAAACAACAAGTCAAGCCATGTCATTTTCTGAGCAAAATGTTGCCACTTTTATCGAACTATTAACCCATCAACGTTCTCTCTTTACCCCAGAAGACTTAAGAGAGTTGAAGCAGTTAGTCACTCCATTACCAGATGATATTAAAGAAATATCGAAAGCATTGTCATCATGGTACAAGAAACGCTCTGAAATTCGTGAAGCACAATTGAAACTTCTCCCCAATGATTCAGGAGAAAAAGCACCAGGGAGCAAAGAGGGTAAAGTCAAAACTCCAAACTCCGAACTCAACAAACAAACCCTACAAAATGCTATTGAACAAAGCTCCCCCTCAAGCAAATCCAAATCCTCTAAATCTGGCTCATGAAGGTTGCCAACCCCAAACTGACTCTCTACGCCTTTCATCTGCGTAACAACTTAGCTCAAGGTGAAGAGGAACCCGTTGAGGATGCAAATCACCTGTGGGAGCAATGTCAGCAATTGGGGAAAACACTCAGCGTTCCTAGACTGGAATCTCTGCTTAAGCGTCTCCAAGATAGCAATGGCAAAATTGGGATAACTCCAAGTAAGGATAACCCCGAAAGTGACTATCTAGAGTTACTTCAGCAAAAACATCTGCTCAGTTTCTCTGCTATCTCTAACGGCAGTTCACGACAACTCAGAGGTGAAGTTTATCCCTTACAAATCCACGATTCCTATGCCGTTGACATTACCTTGCGCTATCCTTATCCTCATGTAGATGTTGAGCAACTGGCAGGGTTAAATCCTCAGGGTCGTCTACAGATTAATCAAAGTAAATCTTTACTAGGACAAACCTTAGTATTTTTTGCCCAGCCAGAGGGTAAACTCAATGAGATTCAAACATTTACAGATGAGTGTATAACAGCTATTGTGCCAGAACCAGACAGACAAAATTACTGGCTTTCCGCTCAAGGCATATTTTTAGGAAGTCCAATTGTTGAGTATAAAAATAATCAAGAAAATCTAGCTCAACCTAGTAATATTCTAATCTGGCTCAATTGCCACCCCCAAACCGAAACCTTAGAAGAAGACGGAGATTACTATCAACCCCTGATTAATCTGTTGTGCTGTCGCAGCAAAATTCTTTATGCCTACTCCGAATCTCGCTGGTGCAATCAGCAGGCACGACGACTCTACAGACAATTAGATGGTAAAGTCAAACAATTGCAGCAATTGCCCTTGGAAACTACTAAAAGGCTCAAGCAACTCAAAGAATGGCTAACCGAACTCCCTCAAATTACCTTGGACTACGCCAACTACCTGCGAGATTTAGAACTTCATCACACCACAATTGAAACCAATAGTAAAAACTACAAATTTTGGCTAAAGCAACTCCATGAGATTAGCCTAAAAAATGAAGATGACCTGGAATTACTGCAACAATTCATTAGCAAAACTTCAGAAAAATTAATTGAACAAATCCAGGTTGATTTATCTTATCTTCTCCCCACTCAAAAATTGTTTCAGCAGATGATTGATACAATCAGAGGCATCGTTGAAACTGAACAAGCAGAGAGCGATCGCTCTTTGCAAAACACGGTAGCAATGGTCGGTGTTAGTTTAACAGCCGCCGCCGTTGGTGCCACCGTTGCTCCCTACATAATTTCCCCAGAACCCCAAAAGCCTATCTTAGCGCCGTTTTCTACGAATCATCTTCATCCCTTGACTCAAGCATTGCTTTTGAGCTTAGTTTTTGGTGCTACAGGAGCCTTCGTCACTGCTCTGATTCAACATCTACATGCAATTCCAGGGCGTTTAACTAAGTTAATTTGGAGCTGTAGTGACAAAACAACTAAATTATCTGGGAATACTCAACAAATTTTACCGCAATCCCAAAAACCGAAAAAATAAATACCTCAGCTTTTTAAGCTGCTTGTGAACTTGTAAAAGCCTTGAGACTTGCCAACGATTACTCGCTGTTTAATGCCATTTAGCATAATCTATTCCCTGTAGTGCCATGTCTCACTTTGGTTTTAGTGTAGCTTAGTATGAGATTGAAGTGAGCTAGAGGAGAAGCAATTTCTCCAAAGGAGATTTAGCCTAATTGTATAGCACCTCTAAATCATCCGTGTAAAATAACTGGTTTCTCAGGGCTTAATAGTGTTTGCGATCGCTCTTTTTAATTCGATTCAAAAACGTTCTTGTTAATCAGCATTTAACTGTTGCTTTAGACCCCGAATCGCGGCACTAGTATTGCGATTGTAGGCAACTTGGAGACAACGTGCCATCACATCTTGTAACTCAATATCTGGAAAATAAATACTCTTCTCCTGAAGAACATACTCCGTGGTTTGTAACTGGTAAATCAAAAGCTTTTTCTTGCGAAACAACCAAACCTCAGGCACCCGATAAGGCAGGTAATCGTTAACATTAGAATAGCTCGTCACGTCAATTTCGAGTACCAAATCTGGCGGTGGCTCGTTGAGCCAATCAATCCTTTCTTTACCAGAAATTGCCTCCCAGTTATCAATATAAAAACAGTAGTCTGGCTCAATCCCACTTTCTTCTGGCAATTCCATTGTTATAGGCGTGAAAGCATCGTATTCCTGCCCAGTGTGATCAAGTAATACCTTGATCATATCGGCAATCAAGCTAGCATCTCGACCATGTACAGGCAAAGGTGACATCAGCAATACCTCTCCACAGCGATACTTGATGCGAGGAATTGAGCCATCACCGCGTTGCTGAGATAGAGTTTGATATTGTTGCCACGTCGCCGGGAGCCGCACCACTGCTCCTGGTGGCAGTTGGATTTTTTCGGGCGAGACAAGGGCATACATGGCTAAAGTTCCCTGTGTGCAGTGACCTTATTGCCATCATAACCAAGGTGAATGTAATTCTATGAATGTTGGCAAGACTAAATGTGTTTGCGATCGCAAGCGGCTTTAGTCATCATAGTGAAATCGACAACTCAAAATGATGATTTCAGTCTCAGTCACTTTATACACCAGACGATGCTCATCCGTAATTCGCCGTGACCAATATCCTTTCAGTTCATATTTTAGGGGTTCAGGTTTACCAAGTCCGGTAAAAGGTTGACGAAGAATATCATTAATCAAGGTTATAATCTTTCGCTAAATCTTCTTATCTTGTACTGCCCAGCCGTTGAATTGTTCAAATGCCTCAGGAGCGAAAGTTATATTCTTCATTCCACTCCTCAGGGGTAAAATTAACCAGATTGGTGTTTGTTTCTACATTGCCAATAGCGCTCATCAAGTGACGACGATTGTCTTGAGTAGACAGTAAATACTCTGTAGCATCTTGTGGAATGTGTTGACTAGTATCCGACTCAACAGCATCTTGTTCAACCAAGACAATCACTTCAACTACAGTTCCTTCTGCTAGTTCAGATGTTTTAATCTCGATTTTGCCTTCTTTGCCAACTATTACTCGCTGTTTAATGCCATTTAGCATAATCTATTCCTTTTATTCATAATGTGACCACACAGAAACGACCCTAATGGTTTTCGTTTCATTATCTACAGAATAAACTAGACGATGTTTGATATTAATTCGTCTTGAATAGTACCTCTTAAGATTACCTAACAGTTTTTCATAGGGTGGCTCATAAGGGTTTCGCCTTATAATGTCGAGTAAACTTCTTACATTAGACTCTAAATTGGCAGACCTTAATTTTTTTACATCCTTAAGTACTTGGCGACTAAAGTTAATTGTCCATGCCATCTAAATTCCTCAAGAATTCCTCTTCTGATACCCAATCATCTGCTTGTTCAGCCGCCTTCACTGATTGCACCAAACCAGGTATAGATTGCAAGTAAAGGGTTTCGAGCAAACTAT
The DNA here is from genome assembly GCA_010692645.1 of Symploca sp. SIO2E9. Classification (GTDB taxonomy): domain Bacteria; phylum Cyanobacteriota; class Cyanobacteriia; order Cyanobacteriales; family Coleofasciculaceae; genus SIO3C6. The sequence goes on along the minus strand of JAAHGS010000008.1, from coordinate 79,960 downwards.
CCCAATCTTCTTTAGACAGTAAAACAGCATTTCCTTTTCTACTAGTAATTTGTCGTGGTAAATGATCTTTATTAACTTGTTCGAGCAAGCTAAACAAATTTGCCCTAGCTTCACTGGCACTGAGAATTTCCATTAGCAACCTTGAAACGTACAACTTATTGTACCACTTCCAACAAATTGATTGAGAATATCCTTAATCAGCGTTCTGAGCTAGCGATGAATTTTCGGCATTGCCGAATCAAGAGATGAAACAGAATTTTCTTATAATCGCTATGTATGTTGGCAACAGGTCTATTATGAAAAGGTTAACTTTTATTGCTATTAGTGGTGTTTTTATCACAGCTCTGGTAGCAATTAGTGCTTGTGGTAGTCGCGCCAAAATGGAAACCTGCAAAGTTGTTGAAATTGAAGATGCAGAGTTTGAAGTAGAATTCGGCGATGTTGACGTTGAAGGCGGAGAAGTCGAGATGGTATGCGGTGACAAAATTGTTGATGTCGCTTGGAATGAGTTTCGAGATCAACTTAAAATTGATCCCGGTAAATTCAAGAACAATTTAGAAGCCTTTAAACGACAGTTTACTTGTATGAGAGACGAGCGTTCAAATAAGAAGGAAGTATTTTGCAATGCACCAGGTTCGTCTGATGAGTTTGTCGTCTTGAACTTCAGTTATGACGATTAAGCTGAAGACATGGGTAGAGTCAGCTACCGTTGCAACAGGGATTAAGTTATAGCTTCAAACCCCTGCCTACTTCGTTATACCTCTTGATAAATAAATCCCTGCATCGGGGGGAGTAACTCCGGGTGAGGTGAAAATTGGCGTCGGATTTCAATTCTCCGTATCGACCTGTCTCCGTATCTCCGCGTCTGGAGCGTCTGGAGCGTCTCCTCGCGCGCGCAGCAAGGCACTCCTATAACTCCTTAGGGAACCCTTTTTCTATCCTGAGGACAATGCAATAATGCGAATAAAAGATATAACATCTGTTTAGGAAATAAACTATTCTCAAGTCGATCTCAACCGCAACAACTAGCATCGCCGCAACTTTGAGCAAATCTGCCCATAGCATCAGGATTGACTAAATAATGATCAGAAATGCCCGCAATTCAGATCAAGAACCAGAGCAAAATGCAAGTAATCAGTCAGAATCTGGTTCCCTCAAAACTCCACGGCGTAAATGGCAACGGCGCTTATGGCTATGGCTAGGGGTATTTTTGCTCTCTGGTGCGGGGGCAGGGTTAACTGGGGTGTGGATTTTTATTAACCGCAAGCTTGCTCCCATGGTAGAGCAAAATGTAGAAAATATCTTAAATCGAGATTTGCAGCTGGGACAAGTAGAAGGCTTTTCCCTTAATAGTATACGCTTTGGTTCTTCGGCATTGCCACCAACCCCCACTGATCCTGATAGGGCTTCTATAGAGGCTTTGAATGTAACCTATAATCCCATCAAGCTCTTATTTAACCGCACTCTAGAATTAGATGTCACTCTGGTTAAACCTAATGCTTATATTGAACAGGATGATAAGGGAGGTTGGATTTCCACTAAAATTGAGCCTCAACCGGAGAGCTGGCTTAAGGTAGATTTACAAGTATTACGGGTTAGTGATGCTAAGGTTTCATTGGTGGCAAGGGGAACACAAGGAAATCTGCTGGCACCAGTAGAGAGTGCTGTGCCTTCTGGTAAGGTTCGTCTTTTATACAATAACCAGCTGTTTCGTTACGATTTCTTGGCAAACTTAGCTAGTGGGGGAAATCTCAAGCTACAAGGAGAAAGTCGCCTTAATCCAGCACAGACAAATTTAGCAATTTCAGTGAGCGACTTGAATGTAGCGGAAGTTGCCCACTTAGTCCAGGCTCCCATAAAACTTCAAGGCGGTCAAGTAGGCGGTAATCTAGAAGTGTCAATTGAACCAGAGCAATTGCCGCAGTTGTTAGGAGACTTAAAACTCAAAGATGTAGCGGCGCGAGTGCCACAGTTGCCTAAGCCTTTTACCAAAACTAGGGGGCAGTTACGCTTGCAAGGGACACAAGTTCAATTAGAAAATGTTACCACTATTTTTGGTCAAGTTCCTGCTCAAGCTCAAGGCATAGTTGATTTGCAGTCTGGTTTCAATTTGTCGGCGCAAACTAAACCTGTGACACTCAAGCAGGTTTTGCAGACTTTTGATTTCAACAAGCTACCTGTAGAAGCTTCAGCAGAGGTGCAAGCTACTTTGAAAGTAAACGGACCTCTCGATAATCCCACAGTTATTGGTCAAGTAGCTAATACTAAACCAGCTCAAATTGATAAAGTTAGTTTTAATCAGATTAATGCTGACTTTAGCCTTGCCTCTTCTACCCTAATCTTGGCAGTTAATAACTTGCGGGCAAAACCTAAAGTTGGTGGTATTGTCACAGGGCAAGGTAAGGTAAAACTAGGTCAGAATGGAAAGGCATTATTTGACCTTCAGGCAACTGATGTACCAGCAGAGGCGATCGCTAACAGCTATAATCTTAAATTACCAGTTACTGTAGGTTTAGTTTCCGGCAGTACAAGTATTTCTACCGACCTTGATAATCTGAAGAGCCTCCGCGCTAATGCTTCTGCTAGTCTCAAGCTGGCAGATGGTTTAGTCAAGGCTGAAAATATTGTAGTTGAAGATGGTCGTTGGCAAGGATTAGTAAGAGCTACAAATGTTTCTGTAGCGCAATTAATTAAAGATTTTAGTGAAACTTCTCTACCCCAACAATTGCAAGGGCGTTTCAATGGTTTATTTAATGTTTCAGGGAGTCTCGATTCCTTCGCACCAGAATTGATTTATGCTAAAGGTGCTGGCAATATGAATCTTGCTGGTGGTCTTGTTACTGCTACTAATGTAGAGTTAAATAATGGTCGTGCTTCTGCACTAGTGCAGGCAGATGGATTGCAGCTAGGACGTTTAATGGAGGTACCGCCTCAGTTGCAAGTACCTCTCAATGGTCAATTTCAATTAGCAGTAAATCTTGAGCAATTGTCACTTAAGGGCATTACTGGTAGTGGTAGTGGTAATCTTCAGTTGGCAGATGGCACTGTCAAAGCCTCAAATCTGGTAATAGAAGAAGGTAGTTGGCGGGCAAATGTACAGGCAGAAGAACTCAAGTTAGGGAAGTTAGTACCACAACTGCCTCCAGAATTTTCCGGTGCTTTGGAGGGTATATTTAATTTGTCAGGAAGTCTAGTGGGATGGCAAGAGCGTGCGCCCCTAGAGATGATTAATGCTAATGGTAGCGGCAAATTAAAGATACCAAGCGGTATTGTCGAAGCCAATAGTGTGAACTTGAATGATGGTAATTTACAGGCAGTTATTAAACCAATTGGTATTGATTTAGGAAGTTTTTCTCAACAGTTACAAGGTAGTTTAAATGGTGCTATTGAGGTTGCTGGCAAACTCAAAAATTTGCAACCAGTTGCTCTGGGTAAATCATTGCGTGCGACGGGTAAACTTAATTTTAGTGAAGGTATTTACCTACTTGATCGCCAACTTGATGCCTCGTTTACATGGAATGGTGAAAGTATAGCAATTCAACAGGCAAAGGCTCAAGGATTATTAGCTAGTGGCTTTATTGGTGTTAATTTGGCTGCTTTAGAAGAGCAGAATTTGACAGAAGCAATTAGCAATTTTGAGCTTGATGTTGAGGCAAATAATTTTGATTTAGAGAAACTGCCTCTTCCTCTTCCTAGTGCAGCAAGTAATGTAGATATCGCTGGCAGAGCTAATTTTAATGGTCGTCTTGCTGGTACAATTAAAGCCCCTCAGGTTAAAGGTACTCTAGCTCTGCAAAACTTTAGCGTCGCTAAGATAGAATTTGACTCTCTACTAACAGGTGGTGTGAGTGCAGTTCCAGAGGAGGGAGTTTCCTTAAAACTATCAGGTAACAATGACAAAATTGAACTAGCACTAGCACCAGACTACCAACCAGATTCGTTTTTGATTGAACTACAAGAGCCTAAGGACTCTGAGCAAGCCGAACAACAGCCAGCAAAAGCTGAGGGTTCTCGGCAAGGGGAAAAGCTAATAGTTAATGCTGAGAACTTCCCAATTGGCATGATCAAAGACTTTGCTCCCCTACCAGCTGAATTAGCTTCCCAAAGGCTTGAGGGAAGTCTCTCCTCCAATGACTTGGAAATTGAACTGGCTCCCTTGAGCATTTCTGGTAAAGTAGCGATCGCTAATCCTATTTTTGGTTCCCTCAGAGGTGAAGGAAAACAAGACCAGTTTACTGGTTCGATCCAATATACTGATGGGACATTCATGCTCGAAGACGGTAACTTCCAAAAAGGTGAGCATCAATATCAATTTTCTGCTACCCTAACTCCCACCGCTACTGGACCAGAGTTCCAAGCTACACTCAATGTTCCTAAAGATGAAAATAGTTCCCAGGGCAAGGGAGAACTTCAAGACATCCTCACTGCCTTACAAATATTCGACCTTAATGACATGGTAAGGGGTTCTCTATTTCCCAAATTCGCTACCAATGTTGACCTCAATGTAGAACCAGTAGGAATGCCCCAAGCATCGCTGCAAAATCAGCTACAGCGTTTTTCAGAAATCGAGGTACTTTTAGAACAACAGCAGCAACAGCGTCAGGCAGCTTCTCCCTTTCCAAATCTCGCTGATGCCAAAGGTAAATTTAGTGGTGAAGTAACTGTTGAAAGTACGCCAGATACTGCCATTAGTGCTAACTTTAATTTAGAGGGAGAAGACTGGCAATGGGGTTCCTATAGTGCCAAGAAAGTGACTGCTGAAGGCGAGTTGCAAGAAAGTGTCCTCACCCTAAGACCACTACGTTTTGAATCTGGAGAAAGTCGAGCTACCTTTGCAGGTACCATTGGAGGGGAAGAGCAATCGGGCAGACTCAAAATAGATAAGATACCCGTTATTAATGTTCAAAGATTTGTCAAAGAATTTGTTGACTTACCGCCAGCAATTGTCTTTGGTGGCTGGGTTAATGCCTCCGCAACCATTTCCGGCAGCATTAACAATCCCCAAGCTAGAGGTGAGATTAGCATTAGTGATGCTACTCTCAACCAAACGCCGATTAAGACAGCCCAAGGCAGTTTTAACTATACTAATGCTCGCCTAGATTTCTCTGCCGAAAGTTTCCTCGATGAAGATTCAGATCCCCTGAAACTTTCAGGTAGCATTCCCTACAAGATACCTGTGGCAACCGTAAAACCTGATAATGACCAACTAAATCTTAAAATTAATGTTGAAAATGAGGGACTTGCTTTATTAAATGTACTCAGTAGGAATCAAATTAGTTGGAAAGAGGGAACAGGTAAAGTAGACCTTGATATTAAAGGAATCTTCGACCAAGAGACAAATCTACCGACAAACATTGTTGCTCAAGGAAGCGCTGCAATAGAAAATGCCACAATTGAAGCCTCTGTACTTCAGGGAGAACCATTAGAAAATGTCAATGGAGAAGTTCTGTTCAACCTTGATAGTATCAACGTCAAAAAATTAGAAGGTAAATTTAGTGATGGTATCGTCAAGGCAAAAGGAACTATCCCCATATTCAAAGCTGCACGCCAAGAAAATCCCCTGAATGTGAATATTGGTCAGCTGGCACTGAATTTAAAAGGACTTTACAAAGGTAGTGTCAAAGGCAAAGTAAAGGTACAAGGAACTGCTGTCGCCCCGATAATTAGTGGTAATGTAGATTTATTTGATGGTCGAGTATCACTGGCAGGTGCTGCTGCTGGAATAAGTCAACAGCAACCTAGCAGGGGTGAATCTGAAAATGGGAATGCAGCTGAGAGTATCAAGCCCGTAGAGTTCAATAATTTAAACCTAAATCTGCTTGATGATATTGAAATTAGATATGCCCCATTGTTTAATTTCCTTGCCAGTGGCAGACTAACCCTCGATGGTTCCATGGAGCCTAATCAAATTAAACCTCGCGGGAGAATTGACTTGAAACGGGGCAGAGTCAACCTATTTACTACTCAGTTACGTTTAGATAGACGCTACGAAAACACTGCCCAATTTTTCCCTAATCAAGGACTAGATCCTCAATTAGATGTGCGGTTACTAGCGTCAGTGACAGAAACAAGACGTAACCAGACTCCCTCTGACTTTTCAGCTGAGATTAGCGATTTAGAACCAACTAGTTTTGACACTGTACAAACTGTTCGCGTTCAAGCCAATGTTAAAGGTAAAGCAAGTGAACTTGTCGAATCCTTAGCTGGGGACTCAACTGAAGCCCTCAAACTTACTAGCACTCCTGCCCGCAGCGAAACAGAAATAGCTGCCCTTTTAGGCGGCGGTTTTGTGGAAACTTTAGGGAGGGGAGAAACTACACTCGGTTTGGCAAACTTGGCTGGTTCAGCGCTGCTGAGTAATGTAGGATATTTCATTGGCGAAGCTTTGGGCTTGAGTGAGTTTCGTCTTTACCCAACAACAATTAGTGACGACGATGAGCGCAATTCTAGTCTAGGATTAAGTGCTGAGGCAGGGCTTGATGTTACTCGTAGTTTCTCTGTTTCTGTCTCCAAGGAATTAACTAGTCCTAGACCTTTCCGATACAATCTACGCTACCGAGTTAATGAAGATCTACTCCTACGGGGCAGCACCAACTTAGAGGATGATAGCAGAATTGTTTTGGAGTATGAAAAACGGTTTTGATCAAGGCAGAGGGCAGGAGGCAAGTTTTAAGTACCTGGAAAAAATAAAGTTTGCTGGTTGAGGCAGGGTGTGGGGTGTGGGGTGTAGGGTGTAAGGGAATTCCGGGCGATTTCATAATTGTTTACACAGTTGCTTTTATTTATGTCCGACTACTTATGACTTCTCATTAAAAGCAAGGTGCGATTAGGAGGATGAATATGCCACCATGGGGACGGTGATAGTCTTGACAAATGCTTTCCTAAAAATACTATTTACCATGAAAAAAACACTATTTACTGGCTCTGCTTGCCTCCTTCTAGCAATAGGCACACTCAAACCTGCACCAGCAGAAATTACGACTCAAACGCCATCCGTAATTGCGCAGCTTACTAACGATTCCCTACAGCCTGTAGCTACTGTCGAGGAAGAAGTGGAGCTGCTTGATCCTGGAACTGAACCTAGACAAGAATTGCGTTTTCAACCTCAGGTTAATCTCAAACAGACTACCATCATGACCATGAATATGAACATGGCAATGTCTTTGGCAGGCAACCCCATGTCAGGGGTCAACTTACCGACAACCGTAATGACGATGGAAACGATTGTTACCAAGGTAGATGCCAATGGAGATATTCACTATCAGTCCTCTTGCACTGACGCAGATGTGGTAGTTGATGCCACTGTTCCACCAGAAGTTAGTAAGACGATGAAAGAGCAAATTAAACAGATAATTGGTCTTGGTGGCTCTTTTGTCGCGGATAACCGAGGGCGCACTAAACAGGGTAACTTTGTCATACCTGAGGGAATTGACGAAAGAATCAAACCAATGATCAAGCAACTATCGAATTCCCTAGAGCAGTTGTCTTATCCACTTCCAGAAGCAGCAGTCGGGATCGGAGCTAAGTGGCAAGTTTCTAACTTGCTCAATCTCAACAGCATGAATCTCACCCAAACAGCTAACTATGAATTGGTGAGTCTAGAAGATGATGTTGCCATCCTTGAGGTAAGTATACAACAACAAGCAGACTCACAAGAGTTGAAACCGCCGGGCATGCCTGCTGGAGCTATTTTAACCTTAAATTCCTATGATGCTCAGGGTCAAGGAAATGTCAAGATGCCGCTGAAACAACTGATGCCGATTAGTTCTAATTTTTCGATGACTTCCAATACCCAGGTGCAGGTTAAACAGGCTGGCTCTAATGAAGAAACAGTGATGGGAACAAAATTATCTATGGAAATGACTCTCGAATCTGAACTCTAGAGCAAAGATAGGTTAGGGTGTTGAGCATCAAAAGAGCCAGAAGTGGGAACTAATTTAATGCCGAGTCGGGAGTTCACGAGCCTGCAATCGCCTTGATCGCTGCCAAAAAAATCAGGCAGTCACTATAAAAGATTACAATGACTACCTGATTTCATATGCAATTAGTCACTCACAATAGTTTGTCTAAATCAGTTGTTAATGATATAGCAAACTAGTCCAATCGGTCAGATTCCAAAGCTTCCGTTTAAGCGTAACCACCGTTCGAGTTTGCCCCGAAAATGTCGCTAGCTGGATTAACGTAGCTACTCAGATCAGAATCAGTTAAACCAAGAGCATTAACAGTACCTACATTTTGGTAAATACCACTTTCAACCTTCTCAACCTCTAGCTTTCTAATCTTGAACCTGTCATCAGGATGTGATTCTGAGGTGGCAGCAGCAATAACAAGTATGTTACCAGCAACTTCACCGTTATTGATATCCGCCCACCGTGCATTTGAGCTATGGGTGTTATTGTCTTCCATAAACTCAAGATCATTGAGGAAGCTATCACTCAAAATGTTGTGACTGTGGAACGGATCATCGGCTGTACCAACCCACACAGTGATGTCACTGTCAGCTCCTACAGAATCTAGGAATGCCTCATCAACAACTACAGTCTCAGAGAACTCGAATAAGACATAGTTATCGTTATAGACATTATCAACACGATGTAGTCCATTACCTCCGTTGCCTTCACTAGCATCGGTGACTCCTAATCCACTAGAGAAACTACCCAAAAAGGCTTCATCAAAATTTCCGTAATGATCTCGGCTGAAAGCACTAGCTTTAACTGAGACATCACCAGCAGAGAAGGTGCGAATATTCCCATCTGGGCCATCTAAGCCACTGTAACCCGTGAAATGGAAGGTTTCAGTTTCACCTGTTGGAGCTGTGAGGTTCTGAGCTATTCCAGTCTCTTGGTAAACCCATGTTTCACCAGCATCCAGGATGTTATCCCCATCACCTTTGTCAATAATGTGGGTAATTGCGCCTTCCATATCGTCAGTGACAGAAATGTCACTAGCGTTAAAGGATACATTACCAGTGTTGGTAACCTCATAGGTCCAAGTCACTGTATCACCTGCAGCAATAACTGCAGCTGCCCCTGGAGTGTCAGCATCTACCCCGTTGGTGAACTTTTCAATGTCAATGCCCGGTTGAAGATCGAGATTAACATAGTGACTCAGATCAGAATCGGTTGCCCCATCAGCCTCAACAGTACCAGTATTCTGGTAAATACCGCTTTCTACCTGCTCAATCTCTAGCTTTTTGATCTTGAACCTGTCATTAGGATGTGATTCTGAGGTTGCAGCGGCAATAACCAGTACATTACCAGCCACTTCACCGTTATTGATATCGGCCCACCGTGCACTTGAGCTATTAGTGTTATTGTCTTGTGAGAAGTCAAGACTGCTTAAGAAGCTATCACTCAAAATGTTGTGGTTATTGAACGGATCATTGACTGTGCCCACCCAATAGGTGATATCACTGTCAGCTCCAACAGAAGCCAGTAATGTGCGATCGACAACTACAGACTCGGAGAACTCGAATAAGACATAGTTATCCCGATAGACATTGTCAACACGATGGAGTCCATTGCCTCCATTGCCTTCACTGGCATCGGTCACTCCTAGTCCACTGGAGAAGCTACCCAAAAAGGCTTGATCAAAAACTCCGTACGAATCTCGGCTGAAAGCACTGGTTTTGACTGAGATATCACCAGCAGAAAAGGTGCGAATATTCCCTTCTGAACCATCTAAGCCACTGTTACCTGTGAAATTGAAGGTTTCGGTTCCGCCTCCTGAACCTGTGAGGTTTTGAGCAATTCCCGTCTTTTGATAAACCCAAGTCTCACCAGAAGCCAGGATATTATCCCCATCACCTTGGTTAATGATGTTGGTAATTATTCCTTCTTGATCGTCAGTAACTACTATTTCGCTAGCGTCAAAGGATACATTACCAGTATTGGTAACCTCATAAGTCCACGTCACCGTATCACCTACGGCAATCTCTGGTGCTTCCTCTGGAGTGTCAGCGTCTACCCCATTGGTGAACTTTTCAATGTCGATACTAGGATTAGGTTGAATTAAACCAGCATCTAAAGTATCGTTAAACTCACCACTACTGAGGGTGACAGTTTGAGTCATGCCATTGCTGGGGTCAGCATCGGAATCAATACTATCATTACCGCCAACATTAGCAGTAGTAAATTCAAAGCCGTCAGGAGCAACAAACATGACTTTGTATTCCCCTGGAGTGAGGCCAGTAAAGGAATAAGAGCCATCGGCAGCAGTGTTGGTAGTGATGGGGTTGCCATCACCATCTAAAACTGCACTACCATCAGGATTTTGCAGTTTGACCAGTACTCCAGCGACACCGTTTTCACCAGCATCTTGGATACCATTATTGTTGGTATCTTCAAAAACGAAGTCACCAAGACCAGCAGGTTGAATTAAACCAGCATCTAAAGTATCGTTAAACTCACCACTACTGAGGGTGACAGTTTGAGTCATGCCATTGCTGGGGTCAGCATCGGAATCAATACTATCATTACCGCCAACATTAGCAGTAGTAAATTCAAAGCCGTCAGGAGCAACAAACATGACTTTGTATTCCCCTGGAGTGAGGCCAGTAAAGGAATAAGAGCCATCGGCAGCAGTGTTGGTAGTGATGGGGTTGCCATCACCATCTAAAACTGCACTACCATCAGGATTTTGCAGTTTGACCAGTACTCCAGCGACACCGTTTTCACCAGCATCTTGGATACCATTATTGTTGGTATCTTCAAAAACGAAGTCACCAAGACCAGCAGGTTGAAT
>JAAHGS010000008.1:0-69117 GCA_010692645.1 Symploca sp. SIO2E9 | reverse complement strand
AAACTGCACTACCATCAGGATTTTGCAGTTTGACCAGTACTCCAGCGACACCGTTTTCACCAGCATCTTGGATACCATTATTGTTGGTATCTTCAAAAACGAAGTCACCAAGACCAGCAGGTTGAATGTCATTATAGAAACCTGCATCAATGGTGGGATCGTACTCACCAGGATCTAAATGAACAACATCAGAGATTAACCCATCAGAGTCTACTGTTGGATCTCCTCCCTGTTGAGAGGGACTGACTTCACTAAATCCTTCTGGTTGTTCAAATTGAACTTTATAATCACCTGTAACGACGGTGAAATGATATTCTCCATTCGCATCAGTGGTGGTGGTATGTATAATTTCACCCTCTTCAATTTCACCATCACCATCAACATCACTCAGCAGGTTAACGGTAACTCCGGCAATGCCATCTTCACCGTCATCTTGGATGCCATTAGCATTGGAGTCTTCAAAGACGAAGTCTCCTAGCTTTGACAATTCAACTCCAGCGATGATGAACTGCCTATCAGGGTTGAAGACATGATCATCAGTGGTATCAGGGGTAATGATAACTGCTAGTTTTTGGCCAAACCCAGGTACAAAACCATCACCCTCACTGAGAGCTAACTCCGCGATTCTTTGCGCCCGCTCTTCACTGAAACTTCCCAATCCCAGTGTGATGTTGACGTCGTCGATAATAGACCAAATGGCTCTTTGGACATCACCAAAAGTAATAGTACCAAGGCTATCACCGTTTTCATCAGGTAATTCTGTACCAACAAAACCCTGATTAATAATCCAGTTAACTGAGTCGAGATTTTCAGGTTTTTCGATATTACCTGGACCAATTAACTCAGGGGGAAGTTCCTCGTAACTAGAAAAAACCTTGCCTTTGGTAGCACCGATAAGACTGCGATCCGTGTCTATACACCAGGCATCATATTGACCATCAAGGGTACTACCATCACTGATAGTGAGATCAAGGTAGCTAGATTCGCCGAAACCATTACCTGGAGATTTCCAGGTAAAGTTTACTTCGTCAGGTAAAGCTGCTGAAAAGTTCTGCAAATTGTCTGTCATACTCTGATAATTCTTCCGAAATCAATTGAATTATGAACAAAACGCATTTGAATGTTTTATTACTTAATCTTTAAACTTTAATGCGGCAAATAAGTATGGAATTTCTATGCTGACTACCTGGTTAAAATCACATACTTATGGCTGATTGCCAACAGGAATAGTTTAGAAGACTAGGCATAAACATCGATGCTGAAGATACAAGTAGTAGAACCAAAGTTGTTTGCAATTATATAAAGTATTGCAAAGATAGCTCAAACCCTATTAGCAGTCGGAATTGGGTTTTTTAAACTTCTTAACACAGCACCGTTTATTTATGTACTACTACTTAGTAGATCCGACTAATTAGAGCTAACAATCAGAATAAATACAGATGGATTTATTAGCAAGTGTTTTTCTGGAATATCTAAAAAACTTTTTGCTATCTTTACATGATATGAGTTTTATAAACAAGATATGAAGTAAGTATTTTGACAAAGCCAAACGGCACTGTGTTAACCTTTATTAGAACTAGCGGGTGATTGGGCTAAAGCCCAGCAGCAAAGCTGTTAACCGATGCTAGCTAGTGACAGAAGCTTACATTTCTCTTAGAGTAAGTGTAGGTTTCTCGGAAACTCCTGGTACCACATAAGCATCTATAAAAATAAATTTTATATTGCATATGAACAATAAACAGTAAACAATAAACAATAAACAGTAAACAGAGAAAAATTAATATTACTTATTAGTAAAGATATTAAAATTTTGCTTAACTATTTAAATAACAAGTTGCAGTATAAATAAAAAGTTACCGTTTTCAAACAAACTCTTTTTACTTTCCATTAATTGCAGCAAACTAAAAAAAAATAGCTAATCTACACAATTTAGATCTACCTTGGATTATCTTTACTTTGAATTTCTAAACCTTAAAGCCTTGGTTTACTCGCCACGGGGGCAAATTTCCCAGGTTAGTAAATATATACAACTTTACAGAGACTAGCATCTATGTTACCTATTGCCCAATTACAACGGCTGATTTAAATGAGGGAACAGGCAGTTTAATTAGTTGTCCGATTCCAGACTTGCAAATATATTTCATTAGATGAGAAAGGAGAATCAGTGGAGAAACAAAACAAACAACTCAACTATTGGAAACAGCAGTTGGCAGGTGCAAATCCTTTACTAAAATTACCTACCGACTATCCCCGTCGAGCGGTACAAACTTACCGTGGTGCCAGCCAATCAGTACAAATACCTCCAAACTTGAGTGCATTGCTTCATCAGCTTTGCCGTCAGCAAGGGGTAACCTTGTATATGACCTTGCTGGCAGCATTTGCCACCTTACTCTATCGCTATAGTGGCCAAGAAGAGATTATCGTTGGTTCTCCCATTGCCGGTCGAAATCGTCGAGAAATTGCTCCATTAATCGATTTTTTTGTCAATACCTTAGTACTACGCACTGACTTATCAGGTAATCCCAGTTTTGAGCAACTGCTACAGCGAGTGCGCCAAGTAGCATTAGAAGCTTATCGCCATCAAGATTTACCCTTCTCAAAACTGGTGGAACAACTCAATCCAGAACGCTCCTTGAGTTATCATCCCCTGTTCCAAGTCATGTTTGTGCTGGACAATCCCCTAGAACTGGAAAATAAACTGCCTGTTTTAACTGCAACTCCAGTGGAAGGAGAGACGGCAACAGCCCAGTTTGACCTAGTCTTATCAGTACAGCAAAGGGAGGGAATATTACTAACGACCTGGCAATACAATCGTGATTTATTTGAGCCGACTACCATTACCAGGATGAGCCACAATTTCGAGACTTTGCTCTCCAGTATAGTCAGTAATCCCCAACAATCAATTGCCACCTTGCCCTTACTCACAAGCGCACAACAACAGTTACTTAGGGAATGGAATCAGACTGAAGCAGACTATGCACACAAATGTTTTCATCAGTTATTTGAACAACAAGTAGAACTCACACCAGAAGCGATCGCCCTAGTTTTTGAACAACAGCAAATTACCTATCGACAGTTAAATAAGAGGGCAAATCAACTAGGACATTACTTACAAAGATTAGGGGTAAAACCAGATGTCTTAGTGGGCATTTGTATGGAACGCTCCCTAAATACAATTGTGGCAATTTTAGCTATTCTCAAAGCCGGTGGAGCTTACCTACCCCTTGACCCTAATTATCCCCAATCACGACTGAGTTTCATGCTAGAAGATGCTCAGGTATCACTGTTGTTAACTCAAGAAAAACTCTTATCAAAATTACCTCCTATCAGCGCCAAGGTAATCGAGATTGAGAGTAACTCACCACTGACAGCTGCTGAAAGTCAAGACAATCCAGTTAGTGGGGTCAATCGTACTAACTTAGCCTATGTCATTTATACTTCTGGTTCTACAGGTCAACCCAAAGGAGTTTTAGTTCCCCATCAAGGACTAGGCAATTTAGCTTTAGTACAGATTGAGCAATTTAAGGTCAACTCAAATAGCCGTATTCTCCAGTTTGCTTCTTTAAGTTTCGATGCTTCTGTCTTTGAAATAGTCATGGCATTGTGTACAGGAGCACGCTTATGTTTAGCAACCCAAGAGTCTTTACTTCCAGGACCAGATTTGCTGGAGCAATTGCGTCAATATAAAATCACTCATGTGACTCTACCACCTTCAGCTTTGGCCGCCATGGCTTTCGAAAAGTTACCAGATTTAGAAGTGATGGTGGTGGCAGGAGAAGCGATAAGTGTAGAACTGGCACAACAATGGTCTGATGGTATCAACTTTTTCAATGCTTATGGACCGACTGAATCGACAGTCTGTGCGACGATCGCACCATATGTTCGAGGTAGTGGTAAACTGCCCATAGGTCGCCCCATCGCGAATACTCAAATTTATCTTCTCGATGAACATCTCCAAGCTGTTCCCATTGGTGTACCAGGGGAGTTGTACATTGGTAGTGTGGGTTTGGCACGAGGTTATCTCAATCGCCAGCAATTAACGGCACAGAGATTTATTGCCAATCCCTTTAGTAGTGAGCCGACAGCACGTCTCTACAAAACTGGTGATTTAGGGCGTTACTTAGCAGATGGTAATATTGAGTATTTAGGTCGTATTGATCATCAAGTCAAAATCCGTGGCTTCCGCATTGAATTGGGTGAAATTGAAGCGGTACTTACTCAACATCCAGCATTAGAACAAGCTATAGTAATTGCCAGAGAAGATAACCCAGCCAACAAAAGTTTGGTGGCATATCTTGTTAGCAACTCCCCAGAGGTACCAACTAATCGGGAACTGCATCATTTTTTACAAGATAAGTTACCCAATTACATGGTACCCAATGCCTTTGTAATTCTAGAGGTTTTGCCTTTAACTCCTAATGGTAAAGTAGACCGTTATGCCCTGCCAGTACCAGATAGTTATAGTTTAATTCTCAGTAATAATTATGTTGCACCTAGTAATGCAACCGAAGAGATCCTAGTAGCTATTTGGAGTCAATTACTGGGCGTAGAGAAAGTAGGTATTCATGATAACTTCTTTGAATTAGGCGGACATTCTTTACTAGCAGCCCAAGTTATTTCACGTAGTCAGCAAGCCTTATCTGTGGAAATTACTCCACAATCTCTTTTTGAAAACCCGACTATTGCGACATTAGCTGAAGTTATTGCCCAGTCTCAGAACCAAGGGACTGATTTATCAGCATACCAGGCAATACTTCCTAGGGAAAACCTTGAGCCAGCACCATTATCTTTTTCCCAGCAACAACTATGGTTTTTTGATCAGCTGGAACCACATAATTCCTTTTACAATATACCCTGGGCTGTTCGATTAAGGGGTAATCTAAATGTGGCAGTGTTGCAAAGAACACTAGATGCTATTGTAGTCCGCCATGAGACACTGCGAACTACATTCATCAATGATAATGGCAACCCGATACAAGTTATCAATGCAGCAAAATCAGTAGAATTGCCAATAATTGATTTACAGCAATATGGAGAAACAGAACAGGAAACCAAAATCCAACAATGGCTACAACAAGAAAGCCAACGCTGCTTCAACCTGGAATCAGATCAGATGCTACGGGCTTGCTTGCTGCAACTAGCACCACAGGAGTATCTTTTGCTGCTGGTTATGCATCATATTGCCTCCGATGGTTGGTCAATGGGTATTCTGTGGCAAGAATTAGGAGAACTTTACCAAGCCAACTTAAATGGTAAACCCAGCCCATTGCCAATATTGCCCATCCAATATAGCGACTTTGCCCTTTGGCAGAGAAAATGGCTATCTCAGGAGAAACAAGACAAACAACTAAACTATTGGAAACAGAGGTTGGCAGGTGCCAAACCTCTACTAGAATTACCCACCGACTATCCTCGTCCACCTATACAAACTTACCGTGGTGGCAGCCAATCACTACAACTATCGGCAAGTTTAAGTGCATCCCTTCACCAGCTTACTCATCAGCAAGGAGTAACCTTGTATATGACCTTGTTGGCAGCATTTACCACCTTACTCTCTCGCTATAGTCAGCAACAGGATCTTCTCATTGGTTCTCCCATTGCTGGTCGCCATCGTGAAGAAATTGATTCATTAATTGGTTTTTTTGTCAATACCTTAGTCTTACGTATTGACTTATCAGGTAATCCCAGTTTCGAGCAATTGCTACAGCAAGTGCGAACAGTAGCATTAGAAGCCTATAGCAATCAAGATTTACCCTTCTCAAAACTGGTAGAACAACTCAACCCAGAACGCTCGTTGAGTTATCATCCCCTGTTCCAAGTCATGTTTGTACTTGACAATCCTCTAGAGTTAGAAGGTAAATTGTTTAATTTAACTGCAACTCCAGTAGAAGTTGAGACAGCAACAGCTCAGTTTGACTTGGTATTATCAATACAGCAAAGGGAAGGGCTATTACTAACAACCTGGCAATATAATAGTGATTTATTTGAGAGAGCCACCATTACCAGGATGAGCCAAAATTTTGAGACCTTACTCTCAAGTATAGTCAGTAATCCCCAACAATCAATTGCCACCTTGCCCTTACTAACAGTAGCAGAACGACAGCAGCTAGTTGAGCAATGGAATAATAACTACACAGATTACCCCCAGGACAAGTGTATTCATCAGTTGTTTGAACAACAAGTAGAACTCACGCCAGAAGCGATCGCTCTGGTATTTGAAGGCGAACAACTCACCTATCGACAGTTAAATATCAGGGCAAATCAATTAGCACATTACTTAGAAAAATTAGGGGTGCAACCAGATATTTTAGTGGGCATTTGTGTGGAGCGTTCCCTAGAGATGATTGTGGGCATCTTAGCTATTCTCAAAGCTGGTGGTGCTTATGTCCCTATAGATTCTAAATATCCCCAAGAGCGTTTAGCTTTCATGTTGTCAGATTCGAAAGTATCAGTCTTGTTAACACAAGAAAAGCTGCTGATACAACTTCCTAAACATCCACAAAATCCAGTACAAGTAGTATGCCTTGATCAATATTGGCAAAATATTGATCAAGGGCATAAGGATAACCCTATTAGTGTAACCAAGGCAGATAATCTAGCATATGTTTGCTATACTTCCGGATCTACAGGTAAACCCAAAGGAGTTAGTGTCCCTCATCGTGGCGTAGTACGTCTAGTCAAAGAAACTGACTATATCGACTTCAGTTCTAAGGAAGTTTTTCTACAACTAGCTCCCATCTCATTTGACGCTTCAACTTTTGAGATTTGGGGTAGTTTACTTAACGGTGCAAAACTAGTTATTATGCCTGTTAAAACTCCATCTTTAGAGGCATTAGGACAAATGATTGGGCGTCACCAAGTTAGTACACTCTGGCTGACAACAGGTTTATTTCACCTGATGGTAGATGAGAGAATTCAGGATTTAAAGCCTGTGCGTCAACTGTTAGCTGGAGGTGATGTCTTATCAGTTTCCCACGTCCACAGGGTACTACAGGAATTACCAGAATGTCAGTTAATTAACGGTTATGGTCCTACGGAAAACACAACCTTTACCTGCTGCTATAAAATTACAAAACAAACCCAGAATGGTAATTCTATACCTATTGGAAGAGCTATAGCCAATACTCAGGTTTATATTTTAGATACATACCTACAACCCTTACCAATTGGAGTTCCTGGGGAACTATATATTGGTGGTGACGGTTTAGCAAAAGGTTACCTCAATCGTCCCCAATTGAACTCAGAAAAATTTATATCTAATCCCTTTAGCAATCAGCCAGGAGCACCTCTCTATAAAACAGGGGATAAGGTACGATACTTGCCAGATGGTAATATTGAGTTCCTTGGTCGAATTGATCATCAAGTCAAAATACGAGGATTCCGCATTGAATTGGGTGAAATTGAAGCGGTACTCACTCAACATCCAGCAATAGAACAAACTGTAGTGATTGTTCGGGAAGATGTCCCTGGAGACAAACGCTTGGTGACATATATTGTTACCAACTCTCCAGCCGTTCCAAGTAATAGAGAACTGCATCGTTTTTTGCGAAATAAACTTCCTGATTACATGGTGCCATCAGCTTTTGTCTTGCTAGATACTCTACCATTAACTCCCAATGGTAAAGTAAACCGTCAAAGCTTACCTATCCCTAATAATTCTAACTATCAAATATCAACTACTTTTGTTGCTCCTCGCGATGAATTAGAACTACAATTGGTCAAAATTTGGGGGAAATTCATTGGGGTTAAGCCTATTGGCATAAAAGATAACTTTTTTGAACTGGGTGGTCATTCCTTATTGGCTATTCGCTTATGGACAGAGCTTGAGAAACTTATTAAACACAAACTACCTTTAACAACACTTTTTCAATTTCCAACAATTGAGCAATTGGCAACAGTTATTAGACAACAAGGATGGTCAGCACCTTACTCCTCGTTGGTTCCAATTCAGCCTGGTGGTACCAAGCCACCTCTATTCTTTCTCAATGCCAGCAGTTATACTCAAATATTTGTTTCTTGTCTGGGTCATGAGCAGCCATTTTACAGTCTAAGTATTTTGGGGCTCAAGAATCTTTTTGAAAAACAGCTATCACACCTGCGGCTTGAAGACATAGCTAAGCAATTTATTGAAGATATGCGGAAAATACAACCTAATGGTCCTTATTTTCTGGTAGCTTACTGCCTTGACACCAAACTAGCGTTTGAAATGGCTCAGCAGCTTCATGCACAAGGGCAAGAGGTGGCATCTTTAGCTTTGATCGATGCAGTTTGGAATCCTCGCAATTTAGGTCTGTATTCTCATTTGTATAACTTTTTTCAATTTGGAGCAGACTACCTGATCACAAAGGCGAGAGGTCGATTCAAGTTTATGAAAGAAAAGTTGATTGAACATATAAAAAGTATTAGGGAAAAATTTTATTTTAGAACAGAAATTGCATTACCTCGCCATCTTCAAGCTATTCAATTGATAAAAGCCTTTGAACAAGCTACAGATAATTATATGCCGCAACCTTATTCAGGCAAAATTACCTTATTTTTGGCGAGTGAATTGCGTATAAACAACTCACCAACATTAGAAAAATTAGCAGAGAGAGGATTAGAAATTCACGAAATACCTGGATATCACCTTTCCATGTTCAAAGAACCTAATGTAAGGGTGCTGGCTGAAAAATTAAAAGCTTGCTTAGATAAAGCACAAACTGAAGCTCTCCGGCAAAAAAACTGAAACTCGATATATAGCGCTATGCGCTAGGGAACAGGGAACAGGGAACAGGGAACAGGGAACAGTAGTCTATCAAAGGGTTTGCTGGATTTAGAAATGTCCTAACCTAAATGCGTAGTGCTATATCCGGGAAATTATCTTTGGTAAACGGGGACATATTCACTAAGTAGGGCTTGCTGAATAAGTTTTTTGGTGAGGAGCCAGGGGAACTTCAGTCGTAGTAGGCATTTTAATGCCCTCCAAAAGCGATCGCACGCTGCTTTGGTCGATAATTCCTGTGAAAAGATGCTTCTAACCCTGGCACAATTACCCTCACTACAGAGATATCCCACTCAGGCGGAGTTAAATCGACAACAATCACCTGATTGAGTCCTACCTGCTTTAACTTTTCCAGGATAATATTGATATCTTCCTCAAAGGTGGGAGTAGCCTGTGATTTCCTTTCTCTAGCATCTACTGTCGGTTGATTGGATTCCAGATTGCCTGCCTCATAGCTACCATTACCTTTGAGTTTCAAAGCTGTATAGTAATGATGATAGATATCATCTCTTGCTCCTGAAATCAAAATCAAACGAGTTTGAGCTGCCTCGCTCAAAGCTCGCACCATGGCTACTTCTGGATCCAGATGAGCGCCGTAGCCGTGGCTAGAAGAAGCACCTCCACTTGGATCATAAATATAGGCTCGGTAAACAGGCACTGCCGTATCAACTGTACAGTCAAACAGTACAGGAACTACCTTTGCAGATTCTAATTTTGCTAATAACTTTAATACTAAGGGATACTCAATAGTTTCTAGACGAACTCTCGGCATTCGGTATCCTTTAGGTAAACCGTATCCTTGCAAACAGGCCTCCAGCTGACAAGAAACAGCATCCCGCTCAATCACTTCATACAATGCCGAATTCAGAGCTTCTAAAAAACTGTTGCCAGAGGCTAAACCGTTGGAGTTCATATCAAATGAACCAAGGCTAGCACCATCTTGAAACCAATATTTGTGATAGTTCATTGAGACTGCCTGAACCGGAACAGCCACCTCACATTGATTGACAATATCCCAGCCCAAACACCACTGTTCTGGGCGATCAATATTAAAGAGTGAATTCTCACACAGAGGTAAATTTTCTCGGGCAATAACTTGATAATTTTCTGCTAGTTGAGCATAAGAAAGCTTAAATTCAGGCAAATTAATATTTTCCGCACAGTAGAGTTCAGTAGACTCCATTGCTGCTGAAACCATTGCTGTCTCTAGGGTAATACCTTTACCGGAAGAGGTGACAACACTACAGCTATTGGGGCGATAGGAAATAGTCACCGGAATGCCAATCCAATCTAAGCCTGTAATATTGGCAATGCGGGTTAGTCCAATAGATTTGAAGTAGGAGCGCACCCTTTCCCAGGTTTCTCCCACAGCAGCGCTACGATGTGTGCCATGCCAGTAACGCTTTGCTGAGTAATAGGCTTGATTGCGGAAGTTTATGAAAGTCACGCGCTCTAATGGGAACTCCAAGAAATAAATTATCCAATTTACTTGGAAATATGACGTAAAGAATCTTCTCCCCGAGCCATCTCCCCGAGCCATCCCCTCGATGGGATATTTTTTTATTTGGAAGTCCCTTAAGACTGCTATTATCTACCCTTAGATTGCCAAGGGATGATGCGACTAAGCCCATGCCCCTGTCTTTAAATCGCTTGGTTGGGAGTGAACAGCGACGGCTGATGTGGTGTGATCAGCAAAAATTGGCTTATCGGTGTCAAGAATCTCTAACATAGTTTTGAAGCTTTCTGCATCTAAGTCCTCAGTACGCTGCCTGTCGCCATCATAGTAGGTAAACCAAAAGTGACCTTTGTTTTCCTGTGGTCTCCACAATGCTTGGTAGCTAGTAATCCGTTTCATGTTCATTGCTGATTTCCTTTGATTACTTAGAAAGCAATACTTAGACTAGGCCCACGCCCCTGTATTGATATCGCAGTCTGGCCAATGAACAGCGACGGCTGATGTGGTGTGATCAGCGAAAATCGGCTTATTGGTGTCAAGAATCTCCAATATAATCCTAAAGCTTTTTGCATCTAAATCTTCAGTGCGCTGTCTGTCGCCATCATAATAGGTGAACCAGAAGTGACCTTTACTTTCTTGTGGTCTCCACAGTGCCTGGTAGCTAGTAACCCGCTTCATCTGCCTTTCTGGCTTTTGGATTTTGGGCTGAGTTTGAGAACTAGTCTGTTCTGTTTTCATAATTTCAGTCTCTGGAATTTAAAGGGAAAAGCAGATTTGTCATCTATCTATGGTCTTTAATCTATAATTGTATGCTGTTGATTACAATACACTGACTTTTGACCTCAACTACCTTAGACTAATTGCCACCTATTAGCACTTAAGGCAGCCTAAATAGGCGCATAGTGAATACCATCACCATCAAAGGCTTAGAGGAATATAATTGTCACCGATGTTTCTTCCTTTTGCTCGCATTTAATTTTTGAAGAAAACTTGATATATTCAATCTTTGCTAAAGATTTAAGATCCGCAGCAATTACTAGGGTTTGTCCTAGCTTGGGGATGCCAAGGGCCTATATCTTGTAAAGTTACAGTAAACACTCAAATTAGATTTTTTGGAAATCCTCAACTGCCAAGAGACTGACGTTAACTGCTTAGGTGGGCTTATTGCCAAGCCCAAGGGTCTCGAATTATAAAGTGATGTGACCTTTAGAACCATCCACAGGTGCTGAGTTTGCCCTGGGGCCAATGAACGGCAACGCTGGCTGTGGTATGATCTCCAAAAATTGGCTTATTGGTTCCCAGCATCTCCAAGACAATCCTAAAGCTTTCTGCATCTAAGTCAGCAGTCCGCTCTCTGTCACCATCGGCATAAGTAAACCAAAAGTGACCTTTGTGGTCTTTTGGTTTCCACAATGCCTGATAGCCCTTGATTTGTTTCATTGGCATGTTTAGGCCTCTGATATACCCCTCTAGTCTGTGATCTTTGAGTGTTGACTTATGTTAAATTCTAGTGAAGAAATATAGGAAAGTGTTAAAGATTTTGTGAATTGCTCTCAAATACTGAGTTAACCTTCACTGTTCACTGTTTATAGGGGTGTGATCAAAAGTCATTGGCAGTTAATAAGCAATGCTGATCACGATCTGCTATCAATATTTGGGATGATTGGAAAATTTCTCTCCCTAAGCAAAAAAATAATTATGGAAAACTGCCGCCAAAATCTTGGCAGGATAGCTATATTGACGTTATTATTGACAACTCAAGCTACTTTGCCAAAATTAACCTTGCAGTACAATAGCTTGATCAGGACTCTCAGACAGCTAGCATTATTAATAACTTGCTGATGTATTATGCCATACTGTCTTTCGCGGCACCTACCTTGTTGAATTAATCCCCAAGGCTGAGTGTTGCTCAAGTCCTGAGCAGACTATATATATTTAGGATGCTAGGTCAACAGTTTTGGGCAAGAGTGCCTCAGAATATTCTGAGGAGATACCTACTCTTAACCTAACTGGTTGATAAAGCTGTCGGTATTGAGCTCAGAGTTAGGCAAGCCTCTCTCTATAGCTAGCTTTTATCTAGTAGCGACTAAATCCGCTGCTGATGAGGTGAGAGCCCAAAGCTCACCCACCTTTAACCAACTTTGATTGTTTCTCGGCCAAACTAATGCTCCCAACGCCTAATGCGATGACAGCACGGCCTGTTGACCCCAAGCAGACAACTCCAGAAAACACCACAAGTGCAGGTAGCGCTTCTGAAGGGACGCCGATTTATGCCCTTAAGCAACTGGTAGCGCGTCTGCATCGGGAACAGCACAAGGTTCAAAATTTGTTGAGTTCTCTTGGGTTTGCCTTGCGCAGCTTCAACAATTTGAATCAGTTTTTAGAGTTAATTCCGTTAATGTCGGCGCGGGTTACTGATGCCGATGGCGGCGCTTTGATTTTGATCAAGCCAGATGGTCAGTTGCGTCTTGAGCAACTGCACTGCCAGGAAGGTCAAGCTTGCCGGGATATCCGCAAAGCCCTTGAGGAAGCAACTCGTCAAGTCAAAGCTAAGACTGCCGACGAAGATGCTACCCCAACGACACCAATACCATTAGGACTTTTTCAGGAGTCTTTAGACTCTTTCTTAAGCAACTATCTCGGAGCAGGTGTACAGCTGTTGGGAACTCCAATTCTGGTCAAGAATGTTGAAAGAGGATTTCTGTATGTCTTTAGCCGCAACCCAGAATACACTTGGACGCCAACCCGACAGAGATTAGTACGCTTGGTGGCAGATCAAACAGCAGTAGCAATTGACAATGACGAACTCAAGGTTGAACTGCGCCAGAAAGAACGTTTAGATCGAGAATTGGAAATTGGTGCCGAAATCCAAGTGCGCTTGCTACCGCGCCAATGTCCCGAGATTGAGGGCTTAGAATTGGCGGCTATGTGTAAAACAGCTAATCGAGTTGGAGGCGACTACTACGATTTCATTCCTACTAACTATGACCAGCTTCGTGCTCAAAAAACCAGTAGCAAAGAAGTTACAGATTGCCCAGGAGCTTCTGTACCCTGGAGCATTGTCATTGGCGACGTGATGGGTAAAGGCGTTCCTGCTGGCTTGATTATGACGATGACTAGGGGCATGCTGCGAGCAGAAGTCCTCAATCGCCACTCCCCAGCACGGATTCTCGAACACTTAAACCGAGTCATGTATGCTGATTTGGAAAATTCTCATCGGTTTGTAACTCTGTTTTATTCTGAGTACGATCCCCAGACGAGGATTCTGTCCTACAGTAATGCAGCCCATAATCCGCCTTTGTTGTGGCAACACTCAACTGGCAGACTCACTTTCCTAGATACTGAAGGTATGGTAGTTGGTCTGGAGATCGATTCTGAGTACGAAGACTCTCAAGTGCAGTTATTTCCTGGAGATACAATTCTTTACTATACTGATGGTTTCACTGATGCTGCCAATTCAAATGGCGATCGCTTTGATTTGGATAATCTTAAACAAGCCTTTGAATGGAGCTGTCAACATTGTGGAGGTTCCCAGGAGATTCTAGATTACCTGTTTGAGCAGGTAGAGCAGTTTATTGGTTTACTCGACGATAACCGGGATGATATGACATTGGTCGTAATGCAGGTAAAATCTTCCGAGTGAGCTAATTTGTCTGAGGAAATCAGGGAATGCAAGCAGTGAATGCTTTTGTAAATAGCCTTAGTCAAGGAAATGAAGCCTGGAAGCAGCTAAGCAGTCAACTCTCGATTGCTTGGCTAGTTTTGGCTCAATACATTCAAGATCCCGATATTTTAGGACAGATGCGAGATGCTTGGAACTACTTTGTTTCCTCTGGTCAAGTGTGGGCGCTGCTAATCGGCTTTTTTGTCGGTTATTTGTTTCGTAATTTAACTTCTTATTAGGATTTTTTCAGAAAAACTGCAAATAAAAATCTAACCTCTGGCA
This sequence comes from Symploca sp. SIO2E9, assembly GCA_010692645.1. Classification (GTDB taxonomy): domain Bacteria; phylum Cyanobacteriota; class Cyanobacteriia; order Cyanobacteriales; family Coleofasciculaceae; genus SIO3C6. The sequence goes on along the minus strand of JAAHGS010000008.1, from coordinate 54,954 downwards.
GACGCGTAGTGACAATCAGCGGCGTCTGAAGCTTCAACCTGATTACAATTACATTTTTAATTAGCTACTGTGACTAAACAAACACCCTGGAGCCAGCGGTTTGAATCAGCTCTGCATCCGGCAATCGCACGTTTCAATGCCAGTATAAGCTTCGATATCGAATTGATCGAGTATGATCTGATCGGTTCTATTGCTCATGCCAAGATGCTTGCCCACACTGGTATTATCTCATCGGTAGAAGGAGAAGACTTAGTTGCAGGTTTAGAACAAATCCGCTCAGAATACCGAGAAGGCAAATTCAATCCTAGCATTGAGGCTGAAGACGTTCATTTTGCCGTTGAGCGTCGGTTGACTGAGATTGTGGGCGATGTTGGCAAAAAGCTGCACACAGCACGTTCTCGCAACGATCAGGTTGGTACTGACACGCGCCTCTACCTCAGGGAGCAAATAGAACAAATTCGTACCCTGTTACGTGGGTTTCAAATTGTACTGCTTAACCTTGCTCAAGACAATATTGAAACTCTGATTCCCGGCTATACGCACCTACAACGGGCTCAGCCGTTGAGTCTAGCCCATCACCTCTTAGCTTACTTGGAAATGCTAGAGCGAGATTGGATACGACTTGGTGAGATTCGGGAGCGGGTAAATATCTCACCTTTGGGTTGTGGGGCTCTCGCTGGAACTACTTTCCCAATTGATCGGCAATATACTGCTAGGGAGTTGAATTTTTCTGGGATTTATACTAATAGCCTTGATGGTGTTAGCGATCGCGACTTTGCTATAGAATTCTTGTGTGCTGCCAGTCTGATTATGGTACACCTGAGCCGACTCTCGGAGGAAATAATTCTCTGGGCATCTCAAGAATTCGGCTTTATCACCCTCAAAGATAACTGCGCCACTGGCTCAAGCATTATGCCCCAAAAGAAAAATCCCGATGTCCCAGAATTAGTAAGGGGTAAGACTGGTCGTGTTTGCGGTCATTTGCAAGCTCTGTTAGTTTTAATTAAGGGGCTACCTCTGGCTTACAATAAAGATTTACAGGAAGATAAAGAGGCTCTATTTGACAGTGTCAAGACTGTTAAAGCCTGTATAGAAGCAATGACCATTTTGCTAGGAGAGGGGCTCGAATTCCGCCAAGAACGCCTGCTCCAAGCTGTTGCCGAGGACTTTTCTAATGCTACAGATGTTGCCGACTATTTGGCATCAAAGGGCGTGCCCTTCCGGGAAGCTTATAACCTTGTCGGTAAGGTTGTTAAAACCTGTCTGGGTGCTGGCAAATTACTCAATGATTTGAGTCTCGAAGAATGGAAAGAATTACACCCAGCCTTTGAGGAGGATATTTATCAAGCGATTATGCCTACTCAAGTGGTGGCGGCACGCAATAGTTATGGCGGTACGGGGTTTGAACAGGTGCGGCAAGCCTTGCAAGAAGCACGCACTCGCGTTATTGCTGAGTAGTGAGAAGTTAGAGGAGTTTAGCCCTTTCCTAAGAAACAGCAATGTTTCTTAGGAAAGGGTTAGAATATCTGCAGGCTTAGCTCTGGATACTTTGGTCTAGCTAGCTCAGACAGGAGTTCGTAACTCTAGTGATTGTTGGCAAGCCCGCGCCCTAACCGTAGAGTCAGCATTGGGTGGGATGTTACGATAGCAGTCGGTAGCAACCCATTCACAGGCTTGTGTAGCCTTCTCAATTCATGCCTCGAATACTGTCATTTATACAAACGGTGCTAGGGATTATCTTTCGCCATCCAATTACCGGTGCCAGCGTTATCCCAATTTTGCCGGATGGGCGAATTGTGCTGGTTAAGCGTCGCGATGATGGTAAGTGGGGATTGCCAGGAGGCATGGTAGATTGGGGTCAAGATATTCCGACCACAGTAAGGCGTGAATTAGCTGAAGAAACTGGACTACAGTTACTCAAAATCCGCCGCTTGGTTGGAGTTTACTCAGCGCCAAACCGCGATCCTCGAATTCATTCTATTTGCGTTCTGGTAGAAGCTGATGTTCAAGGAACCATGAACATAAATGACAATTTAGAAATCACTGAGGTGAAAGCATTTGAACGTTTAGATTTGCCGAGGAATAACCTTTGTCATGACCACTCACGGCAATTGCAAGACTATCTAGAGGGTAATACAACCGTAGCGTAGAATACACCTGCCGCTAACCTCGATCACGGTGTGATGGGAGACAACCTCAGCAAGCTAAATGGAGCTACCCTTAAGCAATTCTCGAATTCAGCTATCATCAGGGCAAATTTTCTGGCGTGAAATAGGTCGCGGTCCTATCCTGGTATTTTTACATGGGTCTTGGAGTGATAGCTCTCAATGGCTACCAGTTATCAAGTATTTGAGTCAGGATTACCATTGCTTTGCCCCTGACTTACTAGGGTTTGGTGACTCCGTCGCCTCCAACCTCAACTACTCGATCCAATTAGAAGTAGAGTGTTTGTGCCAATACCTAGAAGCATTACATCTGTCACAGGTATATTTAATTGGTCACTCCCTAGGAGCTTGGATTGGGGCTAGTTATGCCCTCCAGTATAGCCATCAAGTTTCCGGTCTGGTGTTATTGTCCCCAGAGGGTGTTCAAGCACCTAGACAGGAGCAAAGTTGGTGGTGGGCACGGTGTATAGTGGAATATCCCCGGATAACTTATGGTATTTTGCGTACGCTGCGCCCTCTAGTACAACTGTGGGGAGGTCAAAAATCCATTGATCAAGCACTACAACGACGGCAACAGCTACTATCTTCACCAGCTGCCTGTCAACTACTGTTCCAACGACGCTACTCAGAGATTCAAGGGGAATTATTGCAAGAAAACCTTGATTGGCTGAAAGTGCCCTGCTTAATTTTACAAGGTCGCACTGACACCACAGAGGCGATCGCACGATCTCAAATCTATGCCCAAAAGACCCCACAAGCCCAGCTACAGATGATCGAACGAGTGGGAAATAACTTACCGGAAGCCTTACCAGCGGTAGTGGCAAGACACATTCATGAGTTTGTGAGCACTCAGATTAGACATCTCCAATAATTATGCTAAAACCCTTATGCTACCGTTCCTAATTAAAGACGCGGGGACACGGTGACACGGGGACGCGGGGACAAATTGCATGGGGATTTGACCCCAACCAATTTTATGCACCGTATAGACGGTGGGGTATTTAACCCAAATTAATTTCGATCAAAGTCTAGCGCATAGCTACTTCGACTTGGAATAGAGTTTCAATCCAAACCCTTGCACCGCATGGCTTAGGGTTGTCACGCCGATAGACTACCCGGCACGGTCCATGGATTTCTACCTCATGCCCGTAGGTATTTTCCTGTCCTCGCTTAACGCTAATCACCGGAGCAGGCTTCTCTTGTTTTTGATTTTGGCGAATAGTCTGCTGATTAACATGAATGATAGTCACAGGGGCAGGTCTTTTCCTGCGCCAACGGGCTTTGGGACCTCTTGTTCCTTCACTAACTTGTGGCATTCCCTCCACTAGAGGAATTATCCAAGACCTACCAACCTTAAAGGCTCCTTGAATTCTGCCTCCGGAGAGTAATTGGCGTATTCTCCTGGCAGATATACCCATCAGTTGTGCCGCCTGTGTGCTACCAACAAACATCTGTCTAAAAACTCTTCCTAATATAGGTATTGTTTATTTTAAGCATACTGGTAGTCTTCTTGTCATCAGGGAAATTACCTGAGCTTCTTCGAGTAAGTGCAGCCCAAGATGCGCCAATATGCAGTTCTTGGCACTGGGGGTAGTCTTTTGAGGAGAGAAAGCGATTACCCCACCGATTAGACAGCCTCATTGGCAGGACTGAGAACCTTTTATTCGTGTAACAATAAAGAAAAAATAAAAAACTTAACATTGACGGCTTCATAAACTGAACCCTCCAAGGTTCTTTATGTGAGGCTTATTGCCGAACAAGCTAACTGGATAAGGAGTAGATCATATGGTAGCGCTCACTGACCGAGTCCAAAAGCGCTTGACGATGCAAACTGCTGAGATTGCGCCAGATACTACAACCATACGTTCTTTAGACTGGGATCGTGACCGCTTTGACATCGAATTTGGGCTGCAAAATGGCACCACCTACAACTCGTTCCTGATTCAGGGTGAACAAATAGCTTTAGTCGATACTTCCCATGAAAAGTTTCGTCAGTTATACTTAGACACTCTCAGGGGACTAATTGAACCTCAACAAATAAATTATCTAATTATCAGCCACACGGAACCAGACCATAGCGGCTTAGTCAAAGATATCCTGGAGCTAGCCCCCGAGGTAACAGTGGTGGGGGCCAAGGTGGCAATCCAGTTCCTTGAAGACTTGGTGCATAAGCCCTTTAAGCGACAAATCGTTAAAAATGGCGACAAGCTGGATTTAGGAAAAGGACATGTCCTAGAATTCGTCAATGCTCCCAACTTGCACTGGCCTGACACTATCTTCAGTTATGACAGTGGAACGCAGGTGATGTTCACTTGCGACGCCTTTGGGATGCACTATTGCTCTGCCAGTACCTACGATCAAGATTTGGGAGCAATTGAAGCAGATTATCGATTCTACTACGAATGCTTGATGGCTCCCAATGCTCGCTCCGTACTCTCAGCCCTCAAGCGTATGGACAAATTGCCAGAGGTGAAGATGATTGCCACTGGTCATGGGCCTCTGCTGCGCTATAACGTTGAAGAATTGGTAGGGCGCTACCGCAGTTGGAGTCAAGCCCAAACCAAAGCCGAGAAATTGGTAATTGTATTCTATATCTCAGATTACGGCTATAGCGATCGCCTTTCCCAAGCAATTGCCAGGGGTATAACTAAAACAGGCGTCGGCGTTGAGATGATTGATCTCAAGTCTGTTGATCCCCAAGAAGTCCAGGAAAGTGTAAGTCGTGCTTCTGGGATTGTTATCGGTATGCCACCAGCTTACAACAACTCTGCCACAGCAGCTGTCAGTACCGTACTTGCTGCCGCCAAGTCCAAGCAGGCAATTGGTTTGTTTGAGTCCTACGGCGAAGATGACGAACCCATAGATCCAGTCATGAGTCAATTTAAAACTGTAGGTCTAAAAGAGGCTTTTGCAGCAATTCGGATTAAGGAGACGCCTTCAGAGTCAACCTATCAACTCTGCGAAGAAGCTGGTACAGATATGGGGCAATGGCTCAGTCTTGAGCGCACGATTAAAAATATGAAGTCCCTTGATAGTGAACTCGACAAAGCTTTGGGACGCATTAGTGGTGGTTTGTACATTATCACCGCTAAAAAAGGAGAAATCAAAAGTGCGATGCTAGCTTCTTGGGTTAGCCAAGCTAGTTTTAAACCCCTAGGTTTTACGATTGCTGTTGCTAAAGACCGAGCTATTGAATCGTTAATGCAAGTGGGCGATAAATTTGTTCTCAACATTCTTGAAGAAGGCAATTATCAGGCATTAATGAAGCACTTCCTCAAGCGTTTTAAGCCTGGTGCGGATCGTTTTGCTGGCGTAAAAACTCAGTCAGCTAATAACGGCTCTCCTATTCTCACAGACGCCTTAGCATACCTAGAGTGTAAAGTTTCCAAGCGCATGGAATGTAGTGACCACTGGATTGTTTACTCGACAGTTGAATCAGGGCGAGTTTCTAAAACAGATTCCTTGACTGCGGTGCATCATCGCAAAGTGGGTAATCACTATTAAAGAATATCGTTGATAGTTGATAGTTCATTGCCACAGATAATGAACTATCAACTAGCTTAGCTTTATATCGATTACCTAAATGCTGGCTAAAAATTTTAAGTGGTAAGTGACAACAACATTTATTACTTATTACTTATTACTTATTACTTACAAGGATGTTAGAACAACCAGAAAAACTAGTTATAACCCCATCGTCTGCACCAAAACTGCAAGCGAAAAATACTTTTAACTTTACTAAAATCCTTTCTTCTGTCGAAGAACTTTTAGGTGGAGCTGGTTCTCCTCAAGAATCCCTAGAATGGACTAGGGTACGCGAAGAAATTCTTCGTCAGGATGAGTCTGTCAAGGAGCAAAATCATCAGCGAGTTCTAGAGAAAACCAGGTTGATATATGTAATTGTATTTTCTGCTACGGTTTTTTTAACCGGGATAGTTTTGTTTATCTGTCGCTACGAAAATGCAGTGTATTTAATTGCGGTAGGGCTTTTACCACTTTTGTCAAGAAGAAAAAAACTTAGTTCATAGATATTTCACGTACCTATTACCGGAGGAGGATGTCACAATTGTCCTGATGTGGATATTGAGAGAGCAGATTGCAGGAGATTTCAATGAATAAACCCGCCTCAGCTAGTCGCCTTAATTCTAGTTTGGCGTCCCGAAAGTTCCAGCGATTGAGTTTATTTGTGGGTAAACGCCCCAGCGCAATGGCTTTGGCAATGACTATTTCCCTGACTGGGCTTTTGAGTGCAGCTTGTCAGGATAACACCAACAGTAGTACTACTGGAGAAGGAGGACTAAAGCTGGGCACGCTAACGCCATCAACTGGTGACCTATCTTCAATTGGAGCAGTTTTCCCTGATGCAGTCCGTTTAGCAGTAAACGAAGTTAACGCTTGTGGTGGCGTTAATGATCAACCAGTAGAACTAGTAGTAGAAGATAGTCAGACTGATCCCAATGCTGGTCTTAATGCTATGACCAAGCTCACCGAACTAGATCGAGTTGCTGGTGTTATTGGTGCTTTTGCCAGTAGTGTTTCTACAGCAGCTTTACCCATCGCTGTGCGTAACAAAGTGATGATGATCTCACCAGGTAGCACTAGCCCAGTGTTTACCGAACAAGCTGAAAAAGGCGAGTTTCAAGGCTACTGGGCGCGTACTGCCCCCCCAGATACCTACCAAGCGAGGGCGTTAGCAAAACTGGCTAACCAGAAAGGTTTTAAGCGAGTCTCTACTGCTGTTATTAATAATGATTATGGTGTCGGCTTTGAAAAAGAATTTATGGCAGCTTTCGAGAAGCTGGGGGGTACTGTTGTCAACAAAAATAAACCGACTCGGTACGATCCCAAAGCTGCAACTTTTGACACTGAGGCAGCATCTGCCTTCGGTGAAAAACCTGACGCAGTAGCTGCTGTTCTCTACGCTGAAACTGGCTCTCTACTGCTTAAATCTGCCTATCAGCAAGGTTTGGCTACTGGGGTGACAGTGATGCTAACGGATGGTGTCAAGTCGGAAGATTTTGCGGCACAAGTGGGTAAGACTAGGGATGGTAAGTTTCTGCTTGCTGGTGCGATTGGTACAGTTCCAGGTGCCAATGGCAAGGGGTTAGAGAATTTCACCAAACTCTGGAAAGAGAAGACTGGTAAAGAATTGACTCCCTTTGTACCACACAGCTATGATGCTGGAGCCCTAATGATGCTGGCAGCAGAGGCAGCAGATACGAATACAGGTGAAGGTATTAAAAGCAAAGTTATAGATGTCTCCAATGCTCCTGGCAAGGAAGTCACGGATTTGTGTGAAGCGATGGAGTTAGTGCGCAATGGTGAAGAGATTAACTATCAAGGAGCTAGCAGTAATGTTGATATTGATCAAAATGGTGATGTTGTAGGCGATTATGATATCTGGACAGTAAAGCCAGATGGTAAGCTCGATGTGACGGGCACAGTTAGTCCCGACACCTAAAGTAATGCGGGAGAAAATTAGATCTAATCTGACTTTAAGTAATAAGTAATAAGTAATAAGTAATAAGTGATAAGTGATAACAATAATATTTTGCTTTTTGCTTAAAACTTATTACTTAAAAAGTATTAGGTAATCGATAAACTGTTGTGCATTTAAATTGCACTTTCGACCGTTTTAGGAAAACTCACTCCTAGAAAGGTTCTGACTCAGGAGTAAGAAATCAGGAGTTAAGAGTTTAGGAGGTGAATGGTTAATCAAAATCCTCTCCCCTTCTATACTTTAGAAGCCAGGGAAAGTGTAACCGACGCCCAGTATAATCCCCAAATCTGTCTGGTCAAAAAAGCCGACATTGACTGAAGCATTGGCAACAAATTGCCGCGCAAAAGGCCAATCAACGCCACCAGTAAGCACGAAACCGACAGTATTGTCATTATCTGTAGCAAAACCGATTCCACCACCGACAAAAGGAGCTATACGCACAGGCTCAAAGGGATCAACTGGTTGAACCGTAAAGTCATAAGTGACAGGCAGGAGAAAAACAGCATTATCTGCGATGAGCGCAGCGGGTCTAAATGAGATATTTTTAGTTAGACCAACCTTGCCGTTAATGACAAAGGCAATATCACCGAGAGCAGTTCCTTCATCGGTAAGACCAAGGTTAATACCAATACCGACGTAGCTAGAACCTCCACGGGTGGGACGACCAATCTCAAAATCTCTCTGAGCAATTGCATTATTTGGTTGCCCAGATGACTCCTGTGGCGGTGCGATTAGAGCAGCAGCAGAAGTCTCTAAATTTCCTGAGTTTGGTTCAGTGGTGACAACATTATGGTTCGTCTCAGAAGTTTTCTGGTAATTGCCTATCTGTGCCAAAGGTTGGAACTCGAAATTAGCTGGAGACAAATCTGTCTTGGCTTCCAGAGGTTCCCAATTAGCATTGGAAACCTTTTCTTCTGGAGTCTGTACAATATTTTGCTGGCTAGCGAGTGGTTCTCCAAAGGAAATGGGAGTCTCGGCAGTAGCAGCTACAGGAACTAGTGCCTCAGAAGCTTCCAAGCCTCCAGTAGATGTATTTGCCCTAGTCGTTTCAGCAGGGGCAGATAGGGGGCTACTAACAATTGTCAGAGCTGCAAGACTGACTAGGCAAATAGGTTGAACAAGAATTTTTTTCACGGTCACTCCTCAAACAATGTTCTCAAATACTCAAAACAGAGAAACTTCTCAAAATGTCGGTTCTGGGGGATACATCTACTCTCCCAGGTTAATTTAAAGGGTTCGATGCCATTTAAATTAACCATTACCAGTGGAGGGTTGTCCAATAAATGATCTATACTTAGATTATGTCAATATCAAGTTTTAAACCATTAGCACTAGCTAGCTGAAATTGCTGCACTAGCGTTGTTTTAATGCGCTCCGTAACAACCTAGGCAAGGGTCGAAATCCTGAAAGGAAGTAACCTGAATGCCCGTTGGCGAGGACGGGAAACCCGCGCTAGAACCGGGTGAGGGAAAAAAGGTGTGGGGAAATCATTAAACAGACGCGGAGACGCCCAGACGCGGGGACGCGGAGAACTCAAATCCCACGCAAAATTTCGTTCACCCGCTAGAACCCAAAGGGTTTAGCGGGGGGAGGATGTCACTTACAGATCGCAGCAGCTACTTGTCGAGAAACAAAGGGGAGAATCCCTTGGTCTGAGCTGTTGGCTTTGCCCTCAGTAAACACTACTAAAAGATAAGGCGGCTGAGATGGTAGCTCAATATAAGCTGCTTCGTGCCGAATTTGGGGAGTCCAAGCAGCTTGTGACCACAATTGAGCATCTTGGGGAAGGGCAGCACCNTTCTACAATATTTTCTATATCCAATTTCAACATGGTTAATCCTTTATATCCATTATTAAACTACTGAGATCATGAATTATTGATATTTAACCGTCTCTTATTTTACTTCTCTGTTTCCTGTTACCTCTTTCTCAAAATCAATGAAAATCTTAGTATTAAATGCGGGTTCTAGCTCTCAAAAAAGTTGTCTATATCAACTTAACGAGGATAGTCTACCAGAACAACCCCAGGAACCCCTTTGGGAAGCTCACATTGACTGGAGTGTAGCAAATGATTTTGGCGTTTTGAAAGTTAGCGCCAAGGGAACAAAACTCGAAACTAAACTCGAATCTCAAAAACGTCCTCAGGCAATTGCCTGCCTATTATCAACTCTGATTCAAGGTGAAACTAGGGTTTTGAATCAGTTATCAGAAATAGAGATTGTTGGGCATCGCGTCGTACATGGCGGTGCAGATTACTCCCAGGCTACCTTAATTACTCCCGAAGTTAAAACTGCGATCGCTAGCCTATTTCCCTTGGCACCTACCCACAATCCAGCTCATTTAGAAGGAATTGAAGCAGTCGAAGAGGTATTAGGAGATGTCCCTCAGTTAGCAGTATTTGATACTGCCTTTCACTCTCAAATGCCTCTAGAAGCTGTAGTTTATCCTATACCCTACGAATGGTTTGACCAAGGCATCCGTCGCTATGGGTTTCACGGTATCAGTCATCAATATTGCGCCCGACGTAGCGCCCAATTACTGGGTAAATCCTTAGAGTCGTTGAGACTAATTACTTGTCATCTTGGCAATGGCTGTTCTTTAGCGGCAATCAAGGGCGGTGTAAGTATTGATACTACTATGGGATTTACACCCCTAGAAGGTTTAATGATGGGTTCTCGTAGTGGTTCAATTGATCCAGCAATTCTAATCTACTTGATGCGAGAGTATAACTTTGATGCCAATCAATTAGATGAAATGCTCAATAAGGCTTCCGGTTTTAAGGGGGTTTCTGGTATATCTTCCGATTTACGGACTATTCAGAGAGCGATTACTGAAGGCAACCAATGTGCTCAATTAGCCTTTGATATATATATTCATCGTCTGAGGGCTGCAATTGGAGCGATGGTTGCTACCCTTGGCGGTTTGGAGGCGCTGGTGTTTACGGCAGGAGTTGGGGAAAATGCGGTAACAGTGCGTGAGAAAACCTGTGAAGGTTTTGAGTTTTTGGGGTTGAAGCTTGATTTAGAGAAAAATGCTTCATCCCCAGTTGATATTGATATTGCTGCACCCGATTCAAAAGTTAGGGTGTTGGTGGTGCATACTCAAGAAGATTGGGCGATCGCTTCTGAATGTTGGCATTATACTATCTCTGGTATTTAGCAAGTCCTGCAAGAAGCCCCACGGAAAGTACCCGAAGGGTCAGCGTGGGATGAATTGCCAGTATATACAATGTAGTTGCGGCCCTGAAACTTTGTAAAAAAGTCTACAATGAACATAGGTAACAAAGTCGTTAGCGTCAGCGGGCCCGCCTTAGGCGGGACAAATACTGGTTGCCGTTAACACAGAACCTAGACAACTTGGAATATGGGGTTCCATCCAGTAAATGCTCGTTTTTGAGCAGTCTGTGGGTGGGTAAAATTCCAACAGTACATAGGATGAACTTGTATTTATGTATTGTTCCGGTGCGGTGGGGCATCCCGTGTCGTTAATAAAGCGCAATTAACGCCCGAAGCAATAGCTGGGGTCATTGCGAAGCCCACACTGTAATCTATGATTCAGTGTGGGAGTATGTCACAGGATTAAATCGCATCATCAACGACGTGCCTCCATTGTCACAATTCAGCATAGCCAAAAGGGGTCATGTCCAGGGAAACACCCCACTCGACGGTAGAAATGAACCAGACTTACCAAAGCTTTGATTTATCTAAAGCGCATTCCTTATAGTAGTTGGTGTGTTAATTGTTGACGACTCATTGCTCATGGGCTTGTATACCGCAGCTGTGGAATACTTTCATCAATGAGCCCTGAACCATGTTTGCGCAGCATGCGTGGAGCGCGTACCATCAACAAACTCATCAGCGATCGCTTTTACCAAATTACCACGGCGCTGCCCCTACCCTCCCAACTGCAATAATAATTCTGCCTATTCTTTTTACACTTATTACTTATTACTTATTACTTATTACTTATTCTTATATTCTCTCTCTAACAATCCTAATTCCTTCCCAAGCTGGCATCTTGCCCTCACGTCGTTCATCTATCAAAAGAAATGATGCATAAATATTCCAAGTATCATCTCTTTTAGTTGCATACTCTAATTGAAAATTTTCGCAGTCTTCACGAGTTAGATTTCGGGCTTGTAATATCCTGCGATCGCTAGGAGTTTTTTCATAAATATTTGATAGCAAATCCCAGAGTATATAACATAACAACAGGTAAGAACGAATAGTTTTAAATTTAGCAATATCCGTACTATTATTGTTAATAATAAAGGTGCGGTTCGGACTCTTTTGAAGTCCAAGGGCAAGGTCATAAATACAAGTTAAATCACGTACAAAAACATCAGTACTGGGAAATGTATATTGAGGATTATTTTTGTGAGTTAATAAATTTTGGTTGAATTTATAAATAGAATCAAAAAATCTAAGAGAAAAAACTACAAAAAAAACAAGAGAAAAAATAAGAGAAATTCCAATTAAAGTCTTATCTGGAATGGTAATATCATTCCAAATCTGAAAGATCATCCTAGTATATAAAGTGAATAAAAAGATTACTGTGAGTATTACTGTGAGTATAAGAGTCATGAGGAGAAGCATTCCAAGGGCAACCAGCATGGCGTTGGCAAGATTAAGGTTGTAGTTCCCAGCAAGTCTACGGACACGATAACGGGCACGAGTAAGTTCATAGCTACGGTTAATAGCAAAATCAAGATCATTGACAAAATCATAGGCAAAGCTACCAGTAAGTACATGAGAAAAAAATAGCTTACCTTCACTGACACAGTTATAGACACCATTAAGATCTTTTTTCAATGATCTGGCATGATTACGAACCAGCTTACGAACTAAATCACGTGCACGAGCTAGATCCTTGTCGAGGCTATCATGTAAAATGGCTTGCCAATGCTGCCGTTGAACTGTTTCGACTTCTATTTCTGTAATCGCTTTCTTTTCTCCATCATTACACCAGCATCCAATTTGTTTTTCTTTAGCTGTATACTCTTGTGCTTCAGTTAAAGTAGGCAGTCTGTATTTAAATCCTGGTGCAGGATAGCGCTGAGTTAACCATTCACAAAATTCCTCGGCATCACTGGCTTTTACTCCAGTAATCGGCTTATTGGCATCTCCAGGTGCAAATCTACTGGTCGTCCAATGAGGAGGCTGGCGATATTCACCAACTTTTAGCTTTTCATCAATAAAAAGTTGATACTCGGCGCAGTTTATATAGCTAGTGTCAATTTCTCGATTCTCATCAATTCGCAGAAGCATATTTCAATCGTCGGGATAACTTTACCTGTGCTGCCAATTTTGCAATTTCTGGCTCAGTCGATTCCAAACCACTTGCTAACTTTTCTTCCAGCTGCTGCCTTACTACTGGATCAACACTATTGCCTTCTTCTAGGCAATCATAGGCAAGGGTTAAAGATGCAATCTTGGGATTTTCCAGGGCAGCACGAATCAATTTAGTAGTATCACTTCTCGCTGCATAGAGACGGATGGTTTCATGCCACCAGGAATTGTTAATATTATCAATTAAAATCTGTTCTTGGTTAGTTTCCTTCACCTCAACTGCTGTTAAATACTCCTGAAAACTCAGATGAGCAAATTCGTAAACGCCGACATCCCTTTCTACTAACAACCCACAGACTTGCTCAATGTGCTTCAGAAACTCCTGAGGATTGGCTCTATTACCTGCCACTGCCTTCATTTTGTCTTCAATATCTTGGGCAACAGCTAGGGTAAATTCACGAGTTTTCCGTTTCATTAACTCCAGCGCCAATACTCGCAACACAGATTGCTTTTGCGCTGCTTTTAGTTGCATTTGATCAGCGATACCTTTAACCTCCTGTCGCCTTACCAGTAATACTTCACAAATCTCCTCATAGAGTTCTAGTCGCGATCCTGGTAGTGCGCCTCGGTTATCGTGAACCGTAGCAATCATCGTCAACAACAAGGGGTTGAGGGCAATTGCTGCTATGGTTGGATGATTTTTGATGCGCTCAATCAGATCATTTGCTTTGATTCGAGCATTTGCTTCCACCCCTGGATCTAGTTTTCGTACTTGACGTAGAACTTCGTTTTGTAGATACCAATTGTGGAGAAACTCCTCCATCTGCTCTAGATTAAATGGCTTTACTTCTAGAGAAATTCCCACCTGTTTTAGTTCAGCATTGCGGTAACCATAAGGTCTAGAAGTCATTATGAAAGGAGTTTCAGGGTATTTTCGCATCTGCTTGTCTACCCAACTGCTGACTTGCTGACGTTGGGTTTCATCTGCCACTTCATCCAACCCATCCAGCATGACCAAACATTTCCCATGCTTTAACTTATTCTCAAACCATTGTGGGGATGGTTCAAGTTTTAGACTAGATTCTTGACTCTTTAATCGTTGTGTAATTAGCTGTGCCAAGTCGAGCAGTTGATTATTGGTAATTTCTTCACGAATCTTCCGCAGATACAACAGTACTGGGATAAGTTTTGGTGCTTGGGGATGTTGTTGGTGCTGGGTATCTCGGGCATAAGTCAGAGTCAAATTCTCCAACAGCGTGGTTTTTCCTGAACCAGGTGAACCAATTACGACTATGCGTTTATAGGCTGATTGCTTGCGAATTTCTACCAAAAAATCCCAGATACCTAGTTTTCTGGCAGATTCGTGTTTCTGAATCATTGCTGGAGATATTTGCCCTGGGCTCTTGGATGCCATTCGCAGTGGCACAAACACCTTATCCAAATCTGGTGTAAATGCACCTGGGGTTTTTAGTCCCTGAGTTCGATAGGTACGATAGGTATAAACCAAGTGTTGGTAATACTGGTGCTTAAATGGTGAAGTCAATTCCCAGACAAGCATTTCCAGTTGACTGACAATGCTCTTTGCTGAGGCATCTATTGAGGCAAACAGCAGGGGAATGAGTCTTTTCTCGCCTTGTTCTCGAAAAGTTTTGATAAATCTTTCGACAATAGGCAAAAGCGCCGTTATTACCGTTAAAATTGCTAATATAAGAGCTTTAAGCCATTTCCACGGCAAATTAAAAGTCACCAGAAATCCAGCACTGAAAAGCCCTAAATATATTAGCTTTCTCCGACGTGACCCTAAAATCATTAATGTTGGCAGTAGTATCCCCAAAACCCAAAAAAACAGAGATACGTTGGGACCCAAAGGCTGCAAGATTTGGGGTTGAAAGTCAAACTTGAGTAAGCCGAACAAAGCAATATTGCCTATAACAGGTAGGAAAACAAGGCCCCAAAGCCAAGTTTTAGAGTTCGTCCTCATATAATTGGGCTTAGGGCTAATGTCTAGCCCATTGGCAAAGGCAAAGAGTACTGCACCTGTCAATGTCAGCACTAAGATATAGAAAGGATCGTCAATGCCCAGTTCTTTGATTGCAGGTAATTGGTTAATCTGATAACAGAAAAGACCATTAGCAAGCGCCTGCGTAAGTAATACCACTAAAGATCTTGCACTTGGCATAAGAGGGTATCTATAACATAAGAGGGTATCTATAAAAGGAAAACAAGGAAATCTAATAATTTCCATTGCCTAAATCTTCCAGTAATTTGCAGCATAGATCCGGCAAAAGGCTCTAAAATCTTCTGAGAGCCAGAGATTGCAGGAGCTTAGGGTTTTATTTACAGATACCCTCTAAAACGGGAGAATTCTTTATTTGTTCATCTGTCTTCGCGGCAGGAGACTCTCGCTTTCAGCGACGTCGTGAGTCTTAGGAATCCCTCGCTTTTAGCGACGGGAGGATGTCAATGCGGTAAACCATGAACGATGAACGATGAACAAACTCAATCTATCCCTCGCCCCTCATAGATAATTTGAGCCAAATCGTTACGCAAAAAGGTTTCTTCCTTAGTATCTCCGATCGCAGCAGCTAAAGCGATCGCTCGTTCATAAAAATTCTTAGCTTTAAATAAGTCGCCAGTAGTCTTATAAATCTCTGCATATAACCGCAGCGAAACCAATTGGGCCCTAAGATGTCCCTGTTCCTGCGCTAAAACTAGTAGTTGGTTAAGGTACTTCAGAGCTGGGGAATACTGTTGTAGATCCTTATAAGATAGTACTAGACCCCTTAGTCCCCGAAACTGATTAGAGAGATCGCCCTTATCCTCAGCTATAATTAACGCTGCCCGATAGTAACCTAGAGCCTTCCTCGGACTGTTGACGGCACGATAGGCATCTCCCATATTATTACGAGTATTAACTGACCCTTGAGCATTTACAGATCTAGGTCTTAATACTAAAGCTGCCTCATAATACTCGATCGCCTCTGCATATTTTCCCATTTGGAATGCTGCTAAGCCCAAGTTACTCAAAGTTAACCCTTCACCCTGCCTATTCTTAACACTGCGAGTAATTTCTAGGGCTTCTGCAAAAGTTTTTTGGGCCGCTTCAAAATCACCCTTTTGCAGCAGCACTGTCCCCAAGTTATTTAAACCATAAATTTGTCCCTGCAAATCCCGCAGAGAACGTGCCATCCCCAAGCGCCGCCTGAGGGCATCTTCAGCCTTTTTATAGTCCTTTAACCTAGCATAGGTCAGCCCTAGATAATCATAGGTTAAATTAAGTGCCTCAAAATCGCCAATTTCTTCATAAATTTCTAGTGCCTGCAACCAGTGAGCGATCGCTTCTGTCAAATTACCACGGCGCTGCGCTTGTCCTCCCAACTGCAATAATGAGTCTGCCTCATTCCTAAGCACCCTCTCAAATCGATTCTGACTAGGAATCGCTAATTGTTCTTCAATGTCAATTGGCTGAGCATTACTGAGCAATGTATAACCAATAATCCCTGTGCTAAGTAGCACTGCAGACGAGAGTGAGAGAACAGTAAAACTGCAAGCTTTGGCGAAGGCTTTGAACAAAACTGTATGGTTCATAGTTCATGGTTCATGGTTGATAGTTCATTGAATAAAGTATTCTACAGCCACAGCATACAGGGCAATGAGCAATGAGCAATGAGCAATGAGCGATCAACAATCAACAATAAACCCTAAGCAATCAATTGAAAATTGGCAGAGTACTAGACTCCTGCGGTGTCTCAGTGAGTTCTTCGCCTAAATAAATCGCGCGAATATCTTGGGGTAAAGCTGCTTCGAGAAGTTTATATCCTTCTTGAAGCTGATTTTTTACTTGTGCTGGTGAAATTTCTTCTCCCTCTGCCTGCAAATAAGCAGAAATTCTAGTTTCGCTCCAGTGGAAAGTCTGTGCCATCACTACCATTAATCGCATTACCGGCAGCAGCTGATCTAATACTTGTTCAAGGTAACACCACAAAGGTGGCGGTGCGGCCTTTAAATCGTAGTAAATTGACTCCACTGGTGGCAAATCTGCAGAATTAATGCAGATAGCCGTCAGGTTAATCAGCCAGCTTTGCAAGGAACTAGCTCCCATAACATTACCATTGCGCAAATCCAGTCCCCCCAATTCGTGGTAGATATGACGCCAAGTCAAGGAGAACAAGTAATCTGCTTGTACAGGCGATCGAGCTGAATGCCGAATCAGAGTGTAGACTAGCGGACTATAGCGACAGAAAATTGCCGTGAAGTACTTACCTTGCTCTCGATAGCGCTGAAACAGCGTCAGCAATTCCTCATCGCTGTGATGGAAGAGCGATTTTACAAGTGGATGATTGGATTCAGGAAAATGCGGAATTTGCACAATCTTTACAATTTAAACAAAGAGTTCAACGAGTCGCTGGAGTCCCGATCCTTCTGGGCATCAGTGGATGTCCTTCTGGTGATCTAACTGGGACTCGTTGCATTGGTATAACCGCTCCAAAAACACTAACATTTGCTAACATCTTATTCCTGCTTGACGCTGGTAATGTCGGCACTATCGAGTCCACAGGCTGACACGGGCGAACTGCCCGCCGCCGCCACGCCACTTGCTACATTTTGGAAGATCATATGTTCCCCCCTTGCAGGAGGGGAGCCTGGGGGGTGGGAACTGACAGAAGGCACAACTAGGAAAATATTGTGCCGTGTGTGACATAGTGCGACTCTTGCAGTAGACAACTGGAGGTAGTTGAGATCAGGAAATGGTGGAACTTAGTTAGATTTGTTAACATCTGTGGACAGGGATAGTGCTAATAATCTTACCTACAACTGCGCTCATAGATTAATCACGATTAAGTAGCTAGGCACGATTAAAAGTAAAATTCTAACCTCTCCGTCCCTCTCTATCCCGTAAAACGGGGTGAAGATCAAGAATAATTTTTATTCAGGGGAGGGGAGTAAGATTGTCCAGAGCGCTATGTTCAGTTTATTTACACCCACCTACTTAAAACCAGCTCATCACGCTTTGTTAGTTCATGATTGTATCAGTTGATGTTATTTCCTTACTACTTCAGCCGCTACCACTTGGAGCATTTTTGCCTATAGATAGCCTGTTCTCTACTCAAGGGATCATGGTTATGCTGCTGGCAGCCTATGGGGTTGCCATGTGGATGTTTCTCACCAGCGCCCCCAAAGTCCATACGATCATGGTCACAAATTTAGAAGTGGCTCAGAATTTTTATGAAGGAGTCCTCGAACTCGCTGCAGCAGAGGTTCCTCTACATTACTATTACAACTACGAACAAACCCTTGGAGCAACAAGTATCGATCCATTGTATATGTCAACTGGTATGGGAGGTACTAGTACTACACAGTTTCATGGAACTGAAGGGCTGTGGTATCAGCTCAAAAAGAACACGCAGCTGCATGTGATTTCAGGGGCAAGTTATGGTTCTAAAAATAACGAACGCCACGTTTGCTTTGATCATGAATGTCTAGAACAATTGTTGATGCGGGTGCAGATGCGACGACTCAAGTACAAAGTTCGTAAGCAGAAGCCCCTTAATTTTTTGGTAAAAGATTGGGAAGAGCGCGTGATTGAACTGGCGGAAGTTTCTAATTAGGTGTTGTGGGTTGACACTCCCCCTTTTAGAAAAAGGGGGATTCTACCGGAGGGATATCCGATATATCCTGGGAAAACAAGTTTAATTGTCGTCCCAAGTTCCCAGGCACCCGACGATTGCCCAAAAGGGCGTCGGATTGTCTCCTTTGAGGCGCTGTTAATTCAGCGCTGGGCGTTTCAAACAGTTCTAACTGCTTGGGTTTCGCCGAGTCCCGGCGTACCTTAATTAGATTTAAACCGTACTCAACAACGGCTTTGTGCTTAATATTGCGTGCAGCTTGCTTGTCGGCATGATCGAAATGACCGCAATTGCTACAAATGAACCGCTCACGAACGCGACTAGTCTTATCAACAAAACCGCAAGCACTACAGGTTACAGAAGTGTGCCTAGGGTTAACTTTGAGCAAAACCTTTCGAGACTTCTCAGCCACGTACTCAATTTTGGCAATCAAATTCCCCCAGGAGGCATCTAAAATCGAACGATTGAGACCACGCTTTGCCGCAGCGCCATTAGGAAGAAAGCGCCCAGTGCCTGCCTCTGGTTTCGGCTGACACCGCTTGCTCATGCCTCTAATGTTGAGGTCTTCGACCACCACGGCATCAGCCTTTTTGACTACTTTGTGGGCAACAAACCATTGATAAGCGTTTCTACGATTGGCGATTTGTCCGTGCAGCGAAGCGATTCGCACAGCTTGTTTTTTGCGATTTCGGCTTCCGCGCTTGGTGCGGCTCAAACGTCTTTGTCTAATTTTCAGCAGGCGCTTGGTGGTCTTGTTGGTGGCAAACCTGGGATTAGCAATATCGCTGCCATCAGAACAATGTACCAGCTTGCTCAACCCCAGATCTAAACCGATGGCGGTCTTGATCTTGGAGATTGGTAGAGCCAATAACTTTGGCACTGATTGATCTTCAAGTCGCACCGACATAAACCAGCCGTCAGTCTTCTTGCGGATGGTTACACTTTTGGCTGCAAAACCATCAGGTATTGAGCGGGAATTAAAGAAGCGCATCCAGCCGATTTTAGGTAGATACACCTTGTTTCCCATCAGCTTAACTCCCTTGGGCTTGTACTCAAAAGAACGAAAGTTGCTACGGTTCTTAAAAGCGGGAAAACCGCGCCCATTGAAGAAGTTTTGATAGGCGATATTTAGTCTAGCAAGATTACGCTGCAAAACATCTGAGTCTATTGACTTATACCAAGGACGAGCTGCCTTTAGTTCCACTAATGCTGCATCTTGAATAGTGCCAGCATTGCGTTTTTTGCCGCTATTTTGCCAAGGGTTTCCCGTCGCACCATTTTTAACTACGCAACAAGTTAAAGGACAAGCTTCGGCTTTACTCCTTAAATGGCAATAGTCTCCTTGTAGGAATTGCTGGTGGTAGGTTTGAATGCGGTCAGATAAGCACCAATTGTAATGACTTCGCAACATGTTGAGCCACAAATCCATCTTGGCAGACTGACTGCCAGAAGGGCGTAGTTTGTAGACATAGCTCAAAATCATTATGACAAGTGTGTGTTGGCAGCGCGCTTACTATCAACACAGTAATAATATAGCGCTACGCGCAAGGGGTGAAGGCAGCACTTCGACAAGCTCAGTGACCAGGCAGAAGGCAGAAGTTGACTGTGACAAGGTTTTAGCGATTTAGCTTGTCCTAACCTTAATACGTACTGCTATACCACGACCGACAGTTAAAATGCAGCAATACAGAAAGATTAATCATTCAGTTTCCATGGTTAACTTTCATTTTGTCTGGACGCCGAAAAGACGCAAAACCGTGATGTGAACGCCGCAAGAAATATTTTAGTCGCCTGGGGACACTCGGAGACGAAAACCAGACGTGGAGACAGGTGTCAGACTCCCGCAAAGGAACCAGCAGTAAGGGAAGCGTCAACCCGCCGAGAGTACGTTCAGCGATTGCTCTTCGGCTAGTAGAAATCCCCTCGCCTTCAGGCAGGGGAGGATGTCAAGACTTTTCTTTACTCGAAAATATTGCAAAAATCCTCGTCCTAGGCACAGCAGGGCGAGGATTCTTGCGAAATTCGCTGAACAACTCCTAATGTCAAGCTTTAATGACTAATTGCGACTGTAAACATCAATTTTTCTTTGCTTAATATTAATTCATTCTATATTATGACTAACTAATGGGGGGTTATACCCCTCATGCAGTGGGGCGAAGCATTGGCATTTATCGTTTGTCAAAACATCGCAATCGAAAAATAATAACCCCAATAATAAAAACGACGTATGTCATCAAGACCAAATACAGGATTGTGCATCACCAATACTTCTAGCACGCGAGTAATTCTAGTGCGCCAGGGTGGAAGTAACTACAATGAGCAGGGTATATACCAAGGCAGTGGCAATGATTCAGTATTGACTCCACAAGGTCACAACAATGCTTTCCAAACAGGTATTGCTCTCAAAGAACTTGACATAGAGGCAACTTACGTCAGTCGCAGCCAACGCGCCCAACAGACAGCTATCGAGATTCTGGCGGCGATGAACACAGATTTGGATAACTTATGTCCTGTACATGTGCATGACAAGCTGCAAGAAATAAGTATGCATGTTTGGGAAGGCTTGCCCTTAAATTATGTGCAAGAACAATTTGCTCAACAATACCGCTCTTGGCAAGAGCAACCCCACAAGTTTCAAATCAGGAAACCCCAAAACACACAGACATGGCATGCCAATGTAGAGACACTGCACGCCACTTCCGTGCAGATATCACGGGGGAATCTTGCAGTTGCTAACTCCCCCAAACAGCAGTTTTTTCCTGTACTTGATCTCTACGAACAAGCAAAGCAGTTTTGGCAGGAGATTTTACCGCGCCATGTAGGCCAAACTGTTTTAATTGTCAGTCATGGTGGCACCAACCGTGCCCTGATTAGCACCGCTATTAACTTGAGGCCTGAATGCTACCACACTCTTCAGCAGTCAAATTGCGGAATTAACATTTTGAATTTCTCTGTTCCGCAGATTCAGCAAGCTCAGCTGGAAGTGTTAAATCTAACTACTCAATTAGGTGAAACTCTACCCAAACTTAACAAAGGCAAGCAAGGTTTGCGTCTCTTGCTGCTGCCTTCTGATGGAATTGATTTATGTCAAACTAGAATGGTTGCAGAATTTCTCAAACATGAGTCGATAAATTTTAGTCTCAGCAGTGATCTTGCTAGCTCCCACGCAACGGCCCAAGGCATTCTAAAATATCATCCAGCAGCTATACAATTCCAAGTATTGAGGGATGATTTTCCCCAGGCTTGGCAGCAAGTAATCTTATCTCGACGTTCGAGCGTTGCTTCAGAAGGGATGGATCCAACTAACCTAATTACTGGCTTAGTGGTTGCTAGTGAATCAATTATCAAGAGTATTTTGTCTCAAGTACTGGGTCTCAAGTCTGATCAGTTTTGGCGTTTACAACTGAGTCAGGGAGGCGTTAGCGTTATTCACTATCCTGCAACTAATTGCTCCCCTGTACTCCAAGCCATGAATATTACAGGATTTTGAGCAAAGCTCCCTCTTTTAAGTGGGGGATGTGGCGAAAGTACTTTTTGACTTAGTCTGATCCCAGTCAAGCTGTTTTGTTATGATTCCATGACATTTTGATCCCCCGCTTGCCCATAAATTCGTTAATCCACTGCAAATTGGTTCTTAGAACCCCTTGACCTCAAGGGGGGTACTTCTGTTACATAAATTAAAGGAGCCGATCCCAAAGAAATACTAATTATCAGTGTTTCTGGATTTAAGTGACACAGTATCTAAACGGTTGAAAGAAGTATCCAATACCCCTGTTTACAAAATCAGACAAATTAAGTGCTTGGAATATTGCATGAAAACAAAAATATTTAATTAACCAAAACTTGAAGTACTAGCAAGCCTAGTCATTGGAGAACATAAGTAATGGCAAAAGAACGTCCACCCCTAGAAGAGATGACATTGCGACAACTACGTAAAGTCGCTAGTGAATATAACGTCTCTCGTTACAGCCGGATGCGCAAGGCGCAGTTACTGGCAGAAATTCAAAAAATACAGCACACAAAATCCTCAAACAGTCTATCTCGCACAGTGGAGGCAAAGTCAGAAGTGGAAGCAGCAAAGTTTGAAGTAGGTCAAGAAGACCGCATTGGTGGTACCCTGGCATCTGTTGATGAAGGATTAGCGGATTTACCAGAGGGCTATGGTGAGAGCCGAATTGTCCTGATGCCTCGCGATCCTCAATGGGCCTACACTTATTGGGATATTTCCAATGAGCATAAAGAAGACTTGCGGCGTCAGGGAGGACAGCAATTAGCACTGCGGATTTATGATGTTACTGACATCAGCCTTGATTCGAGAAGCCCTCACAGCATTCAAGAATATCCTTGTGATGAGCTAGCGCGGGAATGGTATTTGCCTATGCCAGTGAGCGATCGCGATTATGTTATTGATATCGGCTACCGGACTGCCGATGGTCGTTGGCTGATTCTGGCTCGTTCTGCACCAGTTCACGTTCCTCCTGTATATCCTTCTGACTGGATTGAAGACCACTTCCTCACCGTTAATTGGGATGAGGATCTGCGCGGCAAGACCATTTTGGAACTGGTTCCCCCCAGCAGGAAGCTAGGTGCTACAGTCGATGCTGCTGGTAACCCCATCTACGAGGAAATCTTCAGCATGGCTGAATCTGCAGAAGCACAGCGCGTTGCTGGTTCTCTGTTTGGTTCTATGCAGCATGTCCCAGGGTCAATGGTTGCTCAAGAAGCAATCAGTTCCTATGTCTTCCCCTCTGGTGTTGGCATGTGGGCTGTACCAAATGTATCTGGTCTGAATATGTCTGGCGTGGGTATGTCTGGTGTTGGTTTCAGCGCTTCTATGCCTCCAATTCGTCCTCGCAAGTTCTGGTTAGTTGCTGATGCTGAGTTAATTGTCTATGGAGCCACTGAAGCTGATGCGACTGTAACCATTGGTGGGCAACCAATCAAACTTAATGCTGATGGAACCTTCCGCTTCCAGATGTCTTTCCAAGATGGTCTGATTGACTATCCAATCATGGCTGTGGCGGCAGATGGTGAACAGACTCGTTCTATCCATATGAAATTTAACCGCGAGACTCCATCACGCCAAACCAATACTAAAGAAGAAGCTGTCCTGGAATGGTTTAGTTAAGTACTAAAGTATTGACATCCACCCAAAGGGGGGTCTGGGGGTCTATGTATCCTGCGCTGTAACTGTAAGCTCAGCCTTGGGATACATAGCCCCCAGGCTATTTTTATGGGGTTCAAAACGCCTTTTTTCACTCACCAGGGTAAGGGGGGCGAAATCGACTCAACTACCCTGCTACGCTGAGGGTAGGGACTCCCGCGAACTGTTGATGCTAGAATCTGACGGGGGTCAAGCTATGCCAAACCAAAATCCTCAATCAGAACAAAATCGACCTCAGCCCTTTGCTGATGCAGCCTTTGACCTTGTTGCCATAGCAGCCTCTGCCGGAGGACTCAAGGCTTTAACAGAAGTTCTATCTAATTTGCCTGTTGACTTTCCAGCAGCTATCGTGATCGTGCAACATCTCGACCCCAGACACCGCTCTCTGATGGCAGAGATTCTGAGTAGGCGCACCCTCTTGCAGGTTAAGCAGGCTCAAGAAGGAGACTGCCTAAATCCGGGAATAGTCTATATTGCCCCGCCTAACCGCCACTTGCTGTTGACACTCCTCGCGAGTAGAGCAACGAGGATTCTTTCTTCACGGGGATTGTTATGAACTTGCCCTCAGAAAGCATACACCGACTGTCCGGCGGCGTTTGAAGCGATGTTTTTCCAATTCTCGCCTAACGATTCCCACATTTGTACAAGATTTAGGATTTATACTACCAGGGTTCCGGATCTCGAATAGTCCGCTTGACCTACTTCGTCTTAATATGTGCGCTTTACCGCTAAAAATATTCTACTATCAATCCCATTGTTTATCAATATTGCTCCCACAAAAAGCCGTCAAGCGAAGGACGGGGCTTGAATCCCATATTTTTGGTCAAGAGGTATGTATCGGACAAAAAATGGCACTGAAGTTAACGCCGATATTAACGGCGCTGCCAACATTTTGCGCAAAGTAGAGATACAGTTAAGTGTGAACTTAGCCAAGGTCTGTAGGGCATTTTTGACCGTGCCTACCAGATATAAAATCTGGGAAACTCTCGCGTAGGAGCGTCATTTTAAGGCGCTCCGCAGCAACCGCTTGAATCCTCGTCGTTTTAACGCGAGGAGAGGTCAAAGAAAATAAGGTAAAGAGCGATCGCTTTGCGCTAGCCTTACAGCCCTCCGGGCATTCTTGGGCAAGGGTAATCGCAACTTGACCGCTCTTATCGAGAAGAGAACTATTAACAACCGGGTAAAAGTCTAAATCTTAGCTTCCTCCTTAACTAACTTCTCCCAACCCAATTCCTTAAGGTTGTTATTGCGACGCAGCGGACGAGTAGCTAATTCTAGAACATCACGAGCATTAGTAAACCCGTGAATCTGGGCAAAGGTAAACTCAACTGACCATTTAGTATTAATTCCCCGTGCTTCCATGGGGTTAGCATGAGCCATACCAGTAATTACTAAATCAGGCTTCAACTCATAAATCCGCTGAATCTGATTATAATTATCTGGTTTCTCGATAATTTTCGGTGCTGGAACACCCATCTCTTGGCAAGTTTTCGCCAGCAAATCCAACTCAGCTTTCTGATAGCGCTTATCCATATAAGGAATACCAATTTCCGGGCAACTCATGCCGCAGCGAATTAAAAAGCGTGCCAAGGAAATTTCGAGCAAGTTATCACCCATAAAGAAGACAGACTTGCCGCGCAGTAGCTTGACGTAGTCTTCCAAGCTTGCCCAGATTTGTGCTTCCCTTTCTTCAAGCCCTTTCGGTTCAATCGAGAACACCGAGCAAATCTTTTCAATCCAAGCGCGGGTACCATCGGGACCAATGGGGAAAGGAGCACCAATCAGCTTGCACTTGCGGCGACGCATCAGGGTAGTAGCAGTGCGGCTGAGGAAGGGGTTAACGCCAGCAACGTAATAACCTTCTTCAATAACTGGCAATTCAGTATAGCGCTTGGCGGGTAGCCAACCGGAGACTTTAATTCCCTGTTTCTTTAACTCCAGAGTCAGATTAGTCACCACAGGATCAGGCATTGAGCCAAATAAAACCAGAGGTGGATGATCTACATATTCCGATTCTTGGGCAGCAACATCTTCTTGCTTACGTCCGAAATGGAGGAGTTTTTGGATAGCATTGCGCTCTTGTTTCTCCTCTTCTACCACCGGGGCTTGTTTCGGGCATTTGTGAACCATTGCCGCCAGCACCGTATCTTCACCCTGAGTGAAGGCATAGTCCAAACCGTTAGCGCGGGCAGTAACAATAGGAATGCCAATTTCAGCTTCCAGCTTAGGAGCTAAGCCCTCCAAATCCATCTTGATGATTTCAGTGGTGCAGGTGCCAATCCAAACAATTACACTAGGATTGCGATCGCGTTTAATTTGTAGGCACAAGCGCTTAAGTTCTTCATAATCATTAAGCTGAGCAGAAATATCTCCTTCTTCCAACTCTGCCATTGCATAGCGTGGCTCAGCAAAAATCATCACCCCCATGGCATTTTGAAGGAAATAACCACAGGTTTTAGTGCCAATTACCAAAAAGAAACTATCTTCAATCTTCTGGTAGAGCCAAGCCACACAGCTAATCGGGCAAAAAGTGTGGTAATTACCAGTTTCGCACTCAAAATCTAGGGCTTGAGGGGCTTGAGTAGCAGTCATGAAAAATTTATACTCTCCTTATTAATTAAGCTGTTAACTTTTTCTAGAAAGGTCTAAGTCAGGAGTCAGTAGTCAGGAGTCAGAAGAACGAAACATAAAAATCCATTCCCCCATCTCCCCATCTGTGGTATTAATTTAGACCATCATCATGTCTAGTTCTTCTTCTTGGCTCACTACCTTTGGCTGCTGTGGATTAAGGTAGAAGTCAGATAGCAATGAGAACAATTCACGGTCTGCTGCATCCTTCGGCACTACACCCTCTGGAGCTGCCAAAATCTGATCGGCGATATTTAAGTAGTACTGGCATACAGATTCCAGTGAAGGGTCAGTTTCTGCCATTTCAAACAGGGTTTTGCCTTTAACGCGAGAGACGCGAATATCTTCAATTAGTGGCAGAATCTCCAGTACTGGCATCGGTACTGCTTCAATGTATTTGTCGATTAAATCACGCTTGGAAGTGCGATTGCCAATCAAGCCAGCTAAACGTAGGGGGTGAGTACGAGCTTTCTCACGTACAGAGGCAGCAATCCGGTTAGCAGCAAACAGGGCGTCGAAGCCGTTGTCAGTGACAATCATGCAATAGTCAGAATAGTTCAGCGGAGCAGCAAAGCCACCACAGACAACATCACCTAGTACGTCAAACAGAATCACGTCGTACTCATCAAAGGCATTAAGTTCTTTGAGCAGCTTTACTGTTTCACCGACAACATAGCCACCGCAACCAGCACCAGCAGGAGGACCCCCTGCTTCGACGCAATCAACGCCGCCATAGCCCTTATAGATTACATCTTCAGGCCAAACATCTTCGTAGTGGTAATCCTTTTCCTGAAGTGTATCGATAATCGTAGGAATCAGAAAGCCGGTGAGGGTAAAGGTGCTGTCGTGCTTAGGATCACAACCAATTTGTAGTACCTTCTTACCACGTTTGGCTAGAGCTACTGAGATATTACAGCTCGTTGTGGATTTACCAATACCGCCTTTTCCGTAAACTGAGAGTTTCACGCTTTGTTTTCTCCTACTCTTTGCGATCGCAAATTGATTTTATTATTTGACGCTGGCTTGTTTCGGCACAAAGGCTTTGACTCAAAGCCAGAATTTGTTCGCTTCTTGTTGTCTTTGATTGCATTATTGACCAACTGCTAAGCAAAAGAAAGAGGCTTTTTAATTAGAAGAGGGTTTAAAAGAGATTTAAAATGATTATTTTAACCTAATTTTAATTAAATTGATTTAATTTGTATTTTTATAGTTTATTTATCTTTTTTATAAAATTTTGTGTACTTTAAATATAGAAATAGGTACAATAAACAATCAAAATTATGTATACCTAAAAATTTAATCTTTTCAGATAGCTGGCAAGACCTACAGTTACTCAATTCTAGGGGTAAATGTGCTTACCCGATAGGTTTGAGGCCTAGAGCATCCCCCAATAGCAAGGGTTGGCTCAGGGATAATTTTGTTGAGCTAGATATCCTTGCTAGAGAGGTATTAAGGGTTTTGCTCAGTAACTCAGGATTTTTGTGAATAACAATTACAGATGTTGATTTATTTGAAAACTAGCGAGGTGCCGCGCTCGCAGCATTGGCTTAGGCGCGGCTTATTGAATTTTTCCTCAAACGCCGCCTTTATAGCTGTTCATGTCAAGTACTTGACAGTGCATACTATCTCGTTCTATGCACAAAGCATAGTAGTCGATTTCACCGACGATTCCGACACTGCGGCGTACCTTTTCTCGGTTTTTGAGGAGGCGTTTATAAACGGTTTCGTTAGGACAAAGGATTTGGAAGGTGATAACCCCTTCTTGATCGTCAATTCGGTATAGGCAATCCTGTAAGATCGCTCTGAGACTGCTGTCAAAAGAGTTGTGGAAATGGCGTAGTTTCCCAGTGAGGGTATAGTCTTCGAGAGTTCGACCAAGGGGGCATTCCCTTTCTGTCTGTTCATCAAAGGGCCAGCCCTCTTCTGGATCAAATGGCTTAACCATAGCTTTGTTGACGATGCGTGAAGTCTTCCTTTCTAGGATAAGAGCTTCAGAGAAATGCTGGTGCCAAGCAAAATACACTGGTTAGTTAAGTTATGCTACGAATTGCCCCTTAACAGATCAAGACAGGAGGCTCCAGGGCAAATGAAAGCATCTTCACTGCAGCGCTTTCAGGTGCAACTGCATACTGATACTAATCTGTATCAATCAATTCAATACTAACCATCCACAAGCCGTAAGCCAGCTTACCAGTTCTAAAAGTCAGCTTAGTATTAGTTTTTAAAAAACTAGGGTCAATATCCTGCCGCACCGTCCATTTACCTTCTTTCAAAGCAACGGTATTACCATTAATATCCACTTTCCCTTGACCATTGTAGTCAGGCAATACCACCTTCAGCCGCGCCCTATCAGCTTGTGCAAGTTCCTCTGGTGGAAACGATAGAGATAACTCTAAAGGCTGTTCCGGTAACACCTTCATCAAAATACCTTCAGCAAAATGTTGAGTCAGAGTTACTGTTTGAGTGTTATTATCTCCACCTGCGATATCAAAAACTAAAGTTGTACCAGACTTACCCTTGAGTTTTAGTTGCTGGGAAAATTGAGATACCTTCTGGGAAAAACTATCTAAATTTAATTTATTACTGACTAATTCTAGCCCTTGTTTATCCCTACGGGGATGAACTGATAACCTGCGAGCGCTATTAAAATAATTTGAATTCGGCGCATCCACTTGCACAGATACTTGACGCCCCCCTCGGGCATCGTTAAATAGTACTACTGCCATTTTGTTGCCGTTGCGGCTAGCAACACACCAAAGATCAGACCAAGGACTTGTACAATAGAGCAACTTACCCCGCAGCGGACGTAACAAGCGGAAGGCATATTCGTCACCGCCATTTTTATCAGCCTCGTGGGCAGCGCGTGCCACGGCTTTATCTGGGGCAATATCAATTACATGTACAATATCCCTCAGAGTATAAGTCATCGCACCTAACGCCTGTGCCAAAGGACTACCTTCTGGACGTGGGCGTATCGAGTCAGGGCGCTCTGGATCGAGCATACCACCAGCTTCGGTATTATAAAAATGCAGGCGTTTACCATAGGTACGATCAGTGTAAGCAGTTACTGTCTCATAATCTGCAGTAACAACTCTGGTGTCGCCGCCATAGTGGTGTTCATTTAAACCGTCGAGCAGTTGATGAAAATTATCAACAAGTGGTTTATACAGTTGACGCCAACCTTCCCAGCCATCTTGATGAATGTGGAAACCCCAACCCCCTACTAATTGAACTTTGGGATTAGCTGCTTTGAGTGCTTTGCCGAAGACAGCTAACATTTTTTCGTAAAAGATACGATTCTGTTGTCCAGAAAACCAGTGAGTCTGGGTAGTGTCACGGGCTAGCCAAGTCTCAATTACACGGTAAGTGCGATCGCGCCACTGATAAGATTGTCCCACACCTACTCCCTGAGGTCGATAACGAGCAGCAACATAATTTGGCTGGTTACTATCGGCAGGCAATACCCATAAACCCCGACGCCAAACTAGATGCTCTGTAAACTGCTGCTGATTACGAATACGAACCGGTGCGCCCTTAGCAACATTTGACTGGTCATAAAAGCGACCATCGTAGTTTACACCAGGTTTAGCTGCCCAGTTGAGATAAGGCTCATTCCAAAATTCAACGTGGTGAGTTTGACCAGAATTTAGTGATGTTTTACCATAATTTGAGCCTAGTTCCGAGAGAATCCGCTGCCAATTATTAGGCTGTGAGAGGA
The DNA here is from genome assembly GCA_010692645.1 of Symploca sp. SIO2E9. Taxonomy (GTDB): domain Bacteria; phylum Cyanobacteriota; class Cyanobacteriia; order Cyanobacteriales; family Coleofasciculaceae; genus SIO3C6. Next base: position 24,864 of record JAAHGS010000008.1, on the reverse strand, counting down.
TAAGTGCAGGACGGTAGCGGTCATAGAAACACTCGATAATCATTTGCACTGCAGCTGGTACGCTTTGGTGATTACCTGGTATTAGTGGTTTGCTGCTAGGTTGGGACTGAATCACGCGCACTGATTCAACACCCCATTCTTGCTGCTGCTCAGGAGTAAGGGCAGTAGCATGTACACCAAATAGTCCTATAGGTACTTCAGTAGTACCGTTAACTGATAGCGGTTGACCTGTAACATGTATGGTTGGTGTTGAGCTGGCAACCTGTGAGTGTAAGCAACTAGCTATAACTAAACTGAAGCTAAACAGCAGTGGCAAGGAAATTTTAAGTAAAGGAAAATATCCCCTCTGCCTCCTGTTGATGGTTAATGGTTCATCGTTCATTGCTCATTGTTACTTGTCTTACTGCTGGTGTTAACTTAGCTTGTTTCCAGCGTCTACCATGAACCATTCTCTATAATAGGAGTTCGATTTCCTAGTAACATCGTTGGCAGTAATTTACAATGACTACTTCTGAGCGCCGCTACCACATCACCACCTTTGGCTGCCAGATGAACAAAGCAGACTCTGAGCGCATGGCTGGTATCCTCGAGGATATGGGTTTTGAGTTCTCAGAAGACCCCAACGATGCTAACTTAATTCTCTACAACACCTGTACTATTCGGGATAACGCTGAGCAAAAGGTTTATTCTTACTTAGGTAGACAGGCAAAGCGCAAACAACAACACCCTGATCTTACCCTAGTAGTTGCTGGATGTGTTGCCCAGCAAGAGGGAGAAGCGCTATTACGCCGGGTGCCAGAGCTAGATTTGGTGATGGGGCCACAACACGCCAATCACCTCCAGGATTTGTTGGAACAGGTGTTCAATGGTAATCAGGTAGTTGCGACAGAACCGATTGAGATTATTGAAGATATCACTAAACCCCGTCGCGATAGTGATGTGACTGCCTGGGTAAATGTTATTTATGGCTGTAATGAGCGTTGCACTTACTGTGTGGTTCCCAATGTACGAGGCACAGAGCAATCCCGCACCCCAGAAGCTATTCGTGCTGAAATTGAGGAATTAGGGCGACAAGGTTACAAGGAAGTAACTTTACTTGGTCAAAATATAGATGCCTATGGGCGGGATTTACCAGGTGTCACCGAGTCTGGGCGTCACCAGCATACCTTGACAGATTTGCTCTATTATGTTCACGATGTACCCGGAATAGAGCGTATCCGTTTTGCTACTAGTCACCCCCGCTATTTCACGGAGCGTCTGATTCGTGCCTGTAAAGATTTACCTAAGGTATGCCAACATTTCCATATTCCTTTTCAATCTGGGGATAATCAGCTTCTCAAGGCGATGGCGCGAGGCTATACCCATGAGAAATATCGCCGCATTATCAATACCATTCGTGAGTATATGCCTGATGCTGCTATTAGTGCAGATGCCATTGTGGGCTTTCCTGGGGAAACCGAAGCACAGTTTGAAAATACACTAAAGCTAGTAGAAGATATTGGCTTTGACCAGCTTAATACTGCTGCCTATTCTCCTCGCCCTGGTACGCCAGCCGCATTGTGGGATAATCAGCTTAGTGAACAGGTAAAAAGCGACCGCCTTCAGCGTCTTAACCGCCTAGTTTCAGTAAAAGCAGCAGAGCGATCGCAACGTTATTTGGGACGTGTGGAAGAGGTATTGGTAGAAGCTCAAAATCCCAAAGATAAAACTCAAGTTATGGGGCGTACTCGGGGAAATAGGCTTACTTTCTTTGCTGGAGATATTGAAGAATTAAAGGGTAAGTTAGTGGAGGTTAAAATTACACAGGTGCGTGCTTTCAGTTTGACTGGTGAAAGGGTAAATGAATCTGTTGTTATTACGAGCATGTGCAGTTAGTTATTTATATTAATTGGGAATAGACAATTAATAGACGACAAGAGGACATTTAGAAATGGTCAACACGGAACAGCCTAAGTTCACTGAAGATCAAGTTGCGGCTGCCGAAAAACAAATTGTTGAGCAGTCAAGACGAATAGAGTTTTATATTACAGAATATACCATTGAAATCTTAGCTATAAAAATGAGCAACGGGGATTTTGAGGTTCCAAACTACCAGCGCGAAGATACATGGGAAGATAAACGCAAATCGCGTTTTATTGAGTCAGTTTTGATGGGGCTTCCAATACCATTTCTATTTTTCTGGGAAAGTCCAGAAACGGGAAGGCTTGAAATCGTTGATGGTTCACAACGTCTCCGAACAATTGAGCAGTTTATCCTAGGCGACTTTTGTTTAGGTGATTTGGATCAACTATCTTTGCTGCCAGGCTTCAGATTTAAGGATCTTCCAGAATCTAGACAAAGGAAAGTTAAAAATCGTTCTATTAGAGGAATTGTGCTAAGTGAGCATACTGATGAGCAATCTCGTTTCGATTTGTTTGAGCGAATTAATACAAGCAGCAAGATTGCAAATAAAGCTGAGGTACGCCGAGGAGCATTACGAGGACCCTTCCAAGATCTTGTTGAATCGCTTTCCCAAGAAAGCTTTTTCGTAGCACTTGCACCAATATCAGAGAAGCAGAAGAAAGAGCGAGAACGAGAAGAACTTGTTACTCGCTTCTTTGCCTACGGAGATGGGTTGGAAAACTATAAGGATCAGGTGTCTCCTTTTCTTTACGAATATACAAAAAGAATGAACGCACATTTCGAGCAGAAACCAAAAGATGTTGAAGCTTACCGTCAACGATTTAATGAAACGATGGAATTCGTCAGACAAAACTTTCCGTGGGGATTTCGTCGAACAGTTAAGGGAAAAGCAACGCCACGAGCACGCTTTGAAGCGATCGCTATTGGCAGCTATTATGCACTTCAGCAGAAACCTGAAATAGCTAAGCAATCTTGTCATGCAGAAGATTGGCATGATAGTCAGGAATTAAGAAAAATAACTGGTGCAGACGGTGCTAATGCTATAGGTAGACTGAGGGGACGTATCAACTTTGTTCGAGATCGTCTGCTTGGAGAATAAAGCATGGATGATTTGAGTCAAGCATTTGAAGAGCGGTTGCAAGAGATAGAAACTTATTTAGATTTGCTCGAAGCTTTAGAGAAACAGGTTCAAGAAGGACTTCCCCAGCTTGGGCAAAATGGGGCAACTATTACTGTAAAACAGCAGCGAATCCTTTATTCAAGCGTTTACCTTCAGTTATATAATCTGGTAGAATCAACAATTACTCGATGTTTAGATGCTGTTTCTAATAGCGTGATTCATAGATCGACGCATCCTGGTCACTTATCTGATTGCCTACGTCGAGAATGGGTACGTTTTATTGCACGTACTCATACTGAGCTCAATTACGAAAATCGCCTCGAATCTGCATTAGATCTCTGCGATCATTTAGTACGAAAGCTCCCAGTATCAACTTTTGAAGTTGAAAAAGGTGCAGGTGGTGGTTGGGATGATAATTCAATCAAGAAAATAAGTACACGTTTGGGATTTTCATTGAACATCACTAATAATGTGTATCAGAAAGTCAAAAGACCATTCCGCAATGACAAAGGAGCACTTGAATTTATTAAACAGCTCCGTAACGAATTAGCTCATGGTAGCCTCTCTTTTGCAGAATGTGGTGAGGGAGTTACCGTGAGTGATCTTCGCGAATTGACTGAACTAGCAAGTTTGTATTTGCGAGAGGTTGTAGCTTGCTTTAAGTCATCAATAGATACCTACGAGTTTCTGATTCCAGAACAGAGACCTACAGGAGTCAAAAGGTGAACAAAGCTTTGATCCGAATTGATACACATAATAAGGAAGAAATTCATACCAATAATGTAGATAAATCAATCTACGGAATTGATCTGTTTTGCGGTGTAGGCGGACTTACGCATGGACTCATCAAAGGAGGTGTTCGAGTCATTGCAGGTGTGGATCTTGAGCGACAATGTAGTTTCCCATACGAGAAGAATAATGATTCAATATTCATTGAGCGGGATGTTAGCCAATTAACAGGTAACGACCTTGCAAATATATTTGGTGATTCACAATTAAGACTACTAGCAGGTTGTGCGCCCTGCCAGCCATTTTCAACTTATAGCCTCAAAGGTCGCCGAGTTCGCAACGATACAAAATGGGGACTTGTTTCTGACTTCGGTCGATTGGTTAAGGAAACCCAGCCTGATTTTGTAACAATGGAAAATGTACCACAACTTTTAGACCATCAGGTTTTCAAAGATTTTCTAAAAGATTTGAAGGGTTATGAAATATGGTATCGCATCGTAGATTGTGTTCATTATGGTGTACCTCAGACTCGCAGGCGACTTGTGCTAATTGCATCTCGACTTGGCACCATAGAACTTTTACCTCCTAATTTGTCTGAAAATCATCATGCGACTGTGCGTCAAGCTATATCAAATCTACCTGCATTAACTGCTGGATGTTCTGATCCGAATGACCCACTTCATACTGCTTCATCACTGAGCGAACTTAACCTACGTAGGATCAAAGCCTCAAAACCTGGAGGTACATGGCGGGATTGGGATGAATCATTGCTTGCAAAATGTCATCGTAAGAAATCCGGGCAGACTTATCCCAGCGTTTACGGTCGTATGAAGTGGGATGCTCCATCTCCAACGATCACGACCCAATGCTTTGGATATGGTAACGGTCGATTTGGACATCCAGAGCAAGATCGCGCTATCTCCCTTAGAGAGGCTGCTATTCTCCAAACTTTTCCAGAAGATTATTGTTTCCTTGCTCCTGAAGAAAAGGTGCGTTTCAACAGGCTCGGTCGCTTAATCGGTAATGCTGTTCCTGTTCGCATCGGTGAGGTCATAGCTCAGAGTCTACTTGCGCATTTGCAAAAATGCAATTGGAAATTGATGCAGTCTTGAAAGCTTTGTATCATTTAAAATTCGTATTCTTTACCAAGCCTGTGATGTAATCGAGCAGAATGAAGAAGGAGCGATCGCCTTGATGAATCAGCATAGATCAGTACAGCATTCACGTAGAACACTACATCAAAACTGCTGCTCATCAATGGCTGCTCACTGAATATAATGATCCTAAAATTACCTTATCTTTTAATACCCTTGAATTTCAAATCCAAATTGCAGATATCTACGAAAACATTGAGTTTAAAACTACCTAATTAATAAGTCAGCCTCCCTGCTCCCTACTCCCTGCTCCCTGCTCCCTCTCCTTACCACCAGACTTATTAAGCAAACCCTAGTTATGATAACCTATCCCCTAATTGAGGAGTGCCAGAGGTATTGACAATGACTAAATTATGTGTTGGTCTACTATTCGGTGGTCGTTCAGGGGAACACGAAGTTTCAATCATTTCCGCAAGAGCGATCGCCAAAGCCCTAAATTCAGAGCATAATACTCCTAAGTACGAATTGCTGCCAGTTTATATCCAAAAAGACGGTATCTGGCAAGCTGGAGCAACAGCCCAAAAGGTTCTTGAATCTGGAAATCCCCTGCAATTGGAGGGTGAAGGCAATCTCTGGCAATATCCTCCCCAAGTAAACGATGTGGATGTCTGGTTTCCAATCCTGCATGGTCCCAATGGCGAAGATGGTACAGTTCAGGGATTACTAAGCTTAATGCAAGTCCCCTTTGTCGGCAGTGGCGTCTTGGGTTCAGCCTTAAGTATGGATAAACTGGCAATGAAGAGAGCCTTTGCCCAGGCACAATTGCCCCAGGTAAAATACATGGAAGTGTTACGTTCTCAAGTTTGGTCTAATCCCTGTATATTCCCCAAACTGTGTGACCAAATTGAGCAAACTCTAGATTATCCCTGTTTTGTCAAACCAGGGAATTTAGGGTCATCAGTAGGAATTTTCAAAGTGAGAACCCGCTCTGAATTAGAAGCAGCTTTAGATAATGCCGCTAGTTATGACCGACGATTGATAGTAGAAGCAGGTGTCGTAGCGCGGGAAGTGGAATGTGCAGTACTCGGCAATGACTATCCCAAAGCTTCCATAGTTGGGGAGATTACTTATCAGAGTGATTTCTATGATTACAAAACTAAATACACAGAGGGTTTAGCTGAATTGTTAATCCCAGCCCCTTTGCCACCTGGCATTATCACTCAGATTCAGGAAATGGCACTTCAGGCGTTTGCTGCAGTTGATGCTGCCGGCTTAGCAAGAGTTGATTTTTTCTACCTGGAAGCTACCGGAGAAGTGTTGATTAACGAAATCAACACTTTACCTGGTTTCACAGCTACCAGCATGTACCCCCAGCTATGGGCAGCAAGCGGTATTGCTTTCCCTCAATTGGTTGATCAATTGATTGAATTTGGGCTGGAGCGACAATCACCAATCTCCACAAGACTACGGGATTAGATACAATTAGTAGCAATGGGCAAAGCGGCTTCGCCATCTGCCCTCAACTGTCGATTGATGCCGAAAATGCCTCCCGAACAGAGTAACAAGGTAAACTACCCCGCTGATGCCAAGCAGAGACAAGGTATTGAGCAGGTTTTTCCAATGAGGGATCAATTTCAGAAACTCCGAATCAGCAGCGTCACTTCCTGGCTATTGAAAAACATGATACCGATGACTATAGGTGGTATGGCACTAACAGCCATACTGTTGATGGTTGGGATGTGGCGCTCGGGGAATCGTTTGTTTGAAACCATCAATGGGGTGTTCAATGCTCCACAGCCCCAACCAAAAGTTGATGTACGCACCCTTGTGGTTAGTAAAGTTCGCGGAGTTAGCGAACTAACTACTTCTGTTTTTACCATGGAAGCTGTTGTCCCTGCCCATCAGGACAGAAATTTCGCCGGATATACCGTTGGCACCACCACACTGCTTTATATTGCTTATGGTGAGGTAAGAGCTGGAGTTGATTTAGGAGATTTAAAACCTGAGGATGTGCAGGCGGTTGACAATAATATTCAGCTGCAGCTGCCGCCACCGCGCATGCTTGACAGCAAAATTGATGTACATCGTTCCCAAATATACGACTATGATCGAGGTTTCTTAGGCTTGGGACCAGATGTAGGACCGCAGTTGCACATTTTAGCTCAACAAGAAACCCTCAGAAAAATTACTGCTGCTGCCTGTAGAGATGGTTTATTAGAGAAGGCTAATGACCGTGCTCAACTTGTAGTCACAAAGTTGTTGAATACCTCAGGCTACAAACAGGTGATTGTGGAAACTCAACCGCCTGCACCAGGAACTTGCGTTAATCAAGTAATAAGTAATAAGTAATAAGTAATAAGTTTAACTGAAAATCTACTTATTAATTAGGACTTAAAACTCATAAGAGTGGTTACTGGGATGAGGTACGAATTCCTTAGTTCTTGAACAAGGGAATTACATAAGGCGCAGCCTAACAGAATCATTTAATCTTATCTCCCCGAGCCATACCCCTATCTCCCCCTCTCCCCATCTCCCCCTCTCCCCATCTCCCCATCTCCCCCTCTCCCCATCTCCCTTTATCACTGGGAGCTATTTTCTAGAGTGCCAATAATAGGCTCATTAGCAATATTTTCTAAGCCCACGTGTTCATCTTTCAAGAGTTCAACCCAGGCATTCTCAAGAGTGCTAGCTTGCGGTTTTCTCAAACGCAGTTGAGCTAATTCATTGAGTGTCTCGTGCCAGATGTGATGTCTAGCATAAACAGTAATACGCTCTATTGGTGTTTTTGCTGCATTTAATTGTTGTTGTAATTCTCCTGAGGGTGAAATTCTTTTCACTATGCCAGTTACAGCTGCTGCTGTTGGTTCAGAAGAATCTGAGGTATGGCAATTAATTTCAAGGTTCCAACGATAGGTCTTATCAACCTCTAAAGAAGTTTCTGTCGATGGTAAACTAATGCTGACAATTCCTGGCTGTGGTGGTGGCTGGACATCAACTCGGTAAATATCGTTTTCCCCATCTTGATCTTGTAGTGAAAATTGCCCAGAAGTTGCATGTTCTGAACTATATGGCACATAGAACCAGAATGTAGGATGCTCATTGAGGGTCAACTGCAAGTTTCTGCCACCTGTTAAGCTAGTTAGAGGAGGAAATTCCTGATTGTAAGAGCAGTCACCACGGCTACCAGTTCCATGTTTTGCAGGAGGAGTACCTCTATTGGGTAGGTCTGAATTGGCTGGAATAAAATGAATTTGTATCTGTTTATAGCTACTAGTATTATAACTACTAGTAACTTTCTGTTCAGGCTCTGCTAAGACAGGAGACAAGTAGCTAAAGGTACTCGAAAGTACTGAAACAGTTGCTAATAAAAGTTTGAGTTTTGATCTGCTTTGAGATTTTGTACCAGCCATTGTTCTGATTATGGTAGTTACTCTAGAGTCAATTAACTTCGGTTAACAAGAAATTTATAGATATCCCTGATATTATCTAGGAAATAGGACTGTAATAATAATCGAAGTTCTACCATTAAATTGTAATCTCTCTTTGGTTAGTTATTTCTAACGCCACTTTTCTAAAAATGATTGCAAAATCATTAAAATACTCGTTGATTCTCAAGAGAATCTCTAGTTCTTCTCTTACTAAGAGATAGTCCTTGCAAAAGCAAATCTTTGCAATCTCTCTATACTACCCATAACCCTACTTTCAATTGCTTTGGCAAGCAATTGAATTATTTAAAAATTTATATTTTTTAGTGGTTTATAAGAATTATAAACCACTACGCTGCTTCCGGTAACTACCAATGCTAAAGCTGAGGGTACTAATGGTACCCAACCACTTTTTATAGTCACTAGACCTAGACAGATACCGTATAAAATAGTGAGAGCAGCTCCTGTACCAAGGATGACTTTAACTGGTGAGCGCAATTGCCAAGCTAGCAAACCTCCAATCATTGACCAGCCAAAGATCCAGAGAACTTCAACTGAATCAGACCACCACCAAATTAAAGGACGCTCATCAACAACAGTACTGAGGATATGACTGACCATGTGTGCTTGAATTTCTAGCCCGGTAAGGGTTTCAATTGACCACTGACTGCTACTATAGGGGGTGCGCCAATGGTGATTGTTAAAACTGGGAGCAGTGGTACCGATTAAGACAATGCGATTTTTAACTAAATTAGGATTAAGCTTATTGTTGAGAACTTCTTTGAGTGTCACTTTCTCAGCAATCTCACGGGAGGGACGGTAATTGAGTAATACTTGATGACCAAAGCTGTCTAGATTGCGATAGCCGCCACTATCTTTAGCTAGAGTTTTAAAAACAGTATTACCCAATTGTATGTACTGTTGTGGAGTAGTTTTTAGCTCAATGCCTTCGTCAGCTAAATAATGCTTTGCTAACTGTAAACTAAAAGAAGAGTCAGTTTGACAGGGAGCTGGTGACTCTACAGCCAATAGATGGCGGCGGAGGATACCATCGGGGTCAAGTAAAATATTATCGAAGCCCTGACCCTCGTTTGTTACTTCCGGAGGTGGAGAAACACCAGGATTACCATATTTGCAGATGGCAACGAACCGTTTTTCCCCAGTATTACTGTTTGCCAGCAGCTTGGCTAAGTTGCTGTACTGCATGCCTACAGGTTTATCGCGATAGATATCTAACCCAATAACTCTCGGTTGATATTGTTCTAGTTTAGTTAGTAATTGAGCCAGTGCTCGGTCTGACAAAGATGCTGATTCTCTTTCTTCTGAGGGTTGAGATTGAACATCTTCTTCCGTTATCGTAACCAATAATAGCCGCTGATCTGGCCCTTGCTCGGGTCGCAGTCGCATTAATTGATCAAAAGCCTTGAGTTCCCATGACTGCAAAGCACCAAGGCTGCGTAGTCCTGTTACCATAGCTGTGATCGCAAAACTTGCCAACAGTAAGCTCTGACCAATGCGCCGCCAAGGTTTATGATTGTGAGAGGGCAACACTTGAGGCTCATCTGGTTCTAGTTGCGATTGTTGGAGCAAATCTTCCCAACTCGGCGGCACTTGCACTTGATTTTGACAAATCACTGGCAACCAGCTGGCACAGGGAAATTCATTTTCGAGGCCTTGTAATCTCTCCCGCGCCTCTCGCGCAGCTAAGTATAATGATTTGCCATTGGCAAAGGATTGCAGGAAGTGCCTCAAAAATTTTTGGGCAACTTCGTCTGGCACAAGTTCCCGCATAACAATCATTTGGGGGATTTGCACATCATCTAGTCGTCGTGCTAATCCCAAACCATCGCAAGAGTTAAAAATTGCCAGTTTTAAACCTTTTTCTACAGCTTTGCGCAGGGCATACCATAGTTCATCAATTGTTAAGCTATCGGTAGGATTAATATAAATGCGACCAGTTTCTCCCTCTGTCTGACTATGCCCAGCAAAAAAGATGATATCCCAGGATTGTTCCCAGAGTTGGTCGTTGATTTCTTCCCGTAATGGTTCTACTAAGAAAAGCGTCTCAGCATCAGGTAAATTTGTCAGCAAGTTTCGGTCTTTTTCAAGATCAAGGCCCTCGCTATGACCTAGAATTGCCAAGATTGTGATTTTAGTTTTGCCTTTGGGCTTGGTTAGGATTTTTGTGTCCTCAATCTTGGTAGAACCTAGAGCCACTTCTGCATGAGGGTAATGCTCAAAAAAATCCCATAGGTGCCAAGGTAGCTTTTGTAATTGTCGGTCTTGAGTGCGAATCAGGAACCTAATTTCTTCCTCTCGACTTAATTCTGCTCGCAGTCGCTTTTCGAGGGGACGAAATGATTCGGAGTCAAGCCAGGCTCGAAACATTTCTTGCAGCTTAGTTGCTGATTGTTTACACTCATGACGCCTAGCGTTTACAGAACCATCATACAAAATATTTTTGGGTTGGAGTCGGTAAGGTGCTCCTAGAGTGCGATATTTTTCTTGCCAATGTTCTTTGGTGTGGGTAGTTAGCTCTCTAGAGCGAGGCAAGGAGCCAGTCATTTCAATCCAAGGTCGTGTACCTTGGGATTCTATGGTTAAATTTACCCGCACAATAGGATTTTCTGGCTCACTATCAAGTCTGAGGACAACTAACTTTTTCATACTGCGATCCTAAGTACACATTACTGTTTATATACGTTAGTTCGATGGATTTGGTTTGATCCCTCTGACAACCTCTGACCGATACAGCGAGAGATTGAAAAAAGCTATTGTTTCCTTGCTCCTTCCTCTCTTTATCGGATAGGGAGTTTAGGTGGGATAGGTTTGTCAGATTCACATTCTATATCAATTTTGTTTGTTGGGTCTGTGTCCACAAAGAGTTAGAGGAGTTTAGATATTATGGATGTTCATGAGTTATAGGTGTTCGATCAAGTAGAATGCTCTTCTAGGTAACCACTCATTAATATCTCTCAACTCTCAGTACATATGCAGTTTTCTGGAGACTTAGCATAGGGAGCATGTAAGGTTTGCACATCAATCCTTTGCCCTCATCCCCCAGCCCCTTCTGGCAAGATTGGGGGAATGGGAGCAAGCCTTCAAAGTCCCTCTCCCCCTATATCTAAAATAAAAATGCAAGTTAAATGTGTCAGAGCCTAGTTGATGGTTAATTGAGGTAGCCCATATACTCCCAATCAACCATCAACCATCAAGGTTTGGAATGCTTCTTAATTTACTATATGTAAAGTTATATTACAAAAATTAGATTTTGCATAAAATCCAGCGCTGATACCTAAGACCAAAGTAGGGGTTCTCATTTTTGAGGTGAATAAAGAAAGGCAGAAAGCAGATGGCAGATGGCAGATGGGATTTATCCCGATGCCGAGAACCTAAGCCTTCTGGCAACCGGGAGGGAGCAAGGATTACAATCCCTCACTGAATTTTGTTCAGTAGCTCCCTTTCTCTGAGGGATTCCAATCACCTTGGAAAAAGAAACCTTCTGCCCTGAAGCCTCATTGTTCATTTTTCATTACTGATTTATCTCAATGAATAATTGGGCCAAGAGAATATTTTCAGATTTTGAGTGATTGACTTATCGCTGGAGAATTACTAAGGAGATTTGTAATGTTAACTGTTTCATCTACACCTATTTCTCAAGTTAAAACGCGCACAAGAAGAACTTATTCAGAAAAACCACTTATAGAGGTGAATAATCAATCTGCAAGAGTACAGTATTTGCTGCAGGCTATTATTGATAGCTTTGTTGAGGGTATTTTGATTCTGACTGAGCAAGGCGAGTTATTTCACGCTAATGCCCAGGCGAGGCAAATTTGTCAGCAAATCTCACCTTCTGAAACGCTTATTAATTCAGCACCAAAGGCAATCTGGCGTGTTTGTCAAACTTTGCTCGATAGCCGCCAAATACTTGCTGATCAGAAAGTTATTATTGAAGATGAAATCGCTATAGATGATGTAGATATTTTTCACATTAGGGTGCGATGGTTGGATTTAGATGAGGGTAAACCGCCTTATATTTTGGTGACTATGAAAGATTCCGAATAGTAGAGGGGGAGAGGGGGAAATAATTGTGATCAACCATTAGCCTTGGAGCCATCTGTTACGGCGACAATGGCAATTGAACAGTAAACTTGGTACCGAATCCAGGTTTACTGCTGAAGCTAATTTCTCCCCGGTGTCGCTCTAAACACCGTTTAACAATGGCCAGTCCTAAACCAGTGCCTTGAATTTTCTTAACATTGTTGCCTCGATAAAACAACTCAAAAATTTGGCATTGGTCTTGCTCACAAATACCAATGCCTTGATCCTGGATGTGGAAAATTGCTACTTGCTGGTGATTATTGCAAGTCAAGTCAAACTCAATCGTCTGAGTATCAGGGGAGTATTTGATCGCATTCGAGAGTAGATTGGCAAGTATATAGTGTAAAAGTCTGACATCCATTACAGCCGTTGTACAGTCCCCAAAACTGGTGAAGTTAATATTATTGGGACTTTCCTCAGTCTCAGAGAGTTCTTCTATTAAGTCGTGACAGAATTGTTCTAGATCCAACCCAACTGGGTTAAATTCTAACTTACCTATTTCAGCTTGACCAAGCAGCAGCAAATCTTCTATGAGCTGGTTCATGCGACCTACAGAGCCTTTTATACGCTGTAGGTAGGTCTTTTTTTGAACTTCTGTTGCCACATCACCATAGCGATCCAGTAACTCAGCTGCAGTCAAAATAGCACTGAGGGGGTTGCGAAATTCGTGGGAAACTATGGAGGTGAACTGGGCTCGAAAACTGCTGACTTCTTGCTCTTTTGCCAGAGCCGCCTCCAGTATTTTAGTCTGACGATGCTCGCTGATATCCCAAAACACAACCACAGTACCGCATACTTCTCCAGATTTCTGCTTGAGGGGTGAAACACTGTAACAAATGGGAACTTGCCTCTCTTGCTTAGAAATCAGGATTTTGTAATCCTCTAAATCGACAACTTTCTCTGTCTCAAGGACTTGGGTTACTAGATTGTCCCTGCAAGTACCCGTGAATTCATTTAAAATTTGGAAAATATCTGTTACCTTCTTGCCCACAGCCTCTGAGTGATGCCAACCGGTTAGTTCCTCAGCAGTGGGATTGATAAAGCTGACAAGCCCCTGTCGATCAGTAGCAATCACCCCATCATTCATCGACTGTAAAATAGTTTCTAACTGCCCTTGGCTCTCTTGTAGCGTACGCTCTAACTGGTTTTGGTATAAGGCGAGTTCAATGGCAACTTGCAACTCGGTTTCGTTAAAAGGTTTGATGATATAAGCTAAGGGTTTTGTCAGCTTTGCTCTTTCGAGAGTGTTTGGATCAGCATATGCTGTCAAGTAAATTACGGGAATATTCAACTGCTGGCGGATTTGCCCAGCAGCAGCGATGCCATCGATCTCTCCCTTGAGAAAAATATCCATCAATATTAAGTCAGGTTTGGTTTCTATCGCCTTAGCAATAGCTTGGGAACCAGAGGCAACCTTAGCTGTAACGATATAACCAATTCGACTCAGCTTATTAGCAATTGTCGTAGCTACGATCAATTCGTCTTCAACTACCAAAATCTTGGCCGCACTCATCTGGCTCCTTTCTCTACAGATTGTTCCTTCTTGAATTTAACCTTAATTTCTATATCTTCAATCCACTTATTATCAATAATAGTCATTACTTGCTCAACTGCTAGCTTATATACAGTGATCATCCTCAAGAATTTTGATTGTCATTATTCACTGAATTGATCGTGCCAAGACTTACTAAACTTTGATTTTATCTCCCTGCGTCACTTCAACGTAGATATGCTCCAAGCCCACTGGCAAGCGCGCAATCGAATCTAAGGGAATGCCATCGAAGCAAGCGATAATTTCTTTAAGTTCTAATTGTTCGGGCAACCAAAAAGCAAGGTCATTTCCGTAGCGTCTAGGGTTGAAACCCAGTTCTTTAGCGCGGGCGATCGCTTTTTCCTCTTGAGTTGTTTGAACTACGGCAATTTCTTTAGCTGCAAGTCTTTGCCGTAACTGTGGTAAACTGCCCTCAGCGATAATACTACCGGTTTTGAGAATCCCAATTCTATGACACAGGCGTTCTGCTTCATCCAATAAATGAGTAGTCAGCAGCACTGTAATTCCCTGATTTTTCAGCAAGCCGATCAAGTTCCAAATCTCATAACGCGCCTCAATATCTAAACCAGTAGTCGGTTCATCTAAAATTACTAGTTGTGGTTGATGTACCAAGGCAGCAGCAATATTGAGCCTTCGCTGCATTCCCCCACTTAAGGTTTCTACGGGACTTTGCGCTCTGTCTGCGAGGTTAACTGCTTCTAAACAAGCTTTTACTTGTTGCCTGCACTGCTGAGAATTTAAGCCATAGATGCGAGCGTAAAAATTTAGGTTCTCTTCACAGCTTAGGGTTTGATAAAGTAAATTTCTTTGAGGAGCGACACCTACCAATATTTTTGTTGCTTCTGAAACTGGCTGCCCTTTAATAGTAATTACGCCACTATCAGCTTGGAGCAAATTGCAGATAATATTAATAGTTGTGGTCTTGCCAGCTCCATTGGGTCCTAGCAATCCATAAATTTCCCCAGCTTGGATATGCAAGTTCAAATCTCGGAGTACTGGTCGTTTGCCGTAAGACTTACTGAGTTGTTCGATATTTAGCACTACTTTCATTCATGATTTTCTAAAGTCTTTTATCAACCTTTGGTTGGAGAGTTTGACTAGGAGCGAAGCAACTCTCCCTTGCTCCCCCTCCCACCCTCTCTTTCAAGATTGAAGCCAGTCTTGGATTTCTTGAGCTAACCAAGCTCCTTCATTTTCACCCAAAGCACCACCAAGCCGATAATTCTTATTCTCTGAACGAATAAGTACTTGATAAACTTGTCCTTTTTGATTCAATAAAACCCCTAAAATTCTGCCAAAATATACCCCGTGTTTACCATAAGAAATACCCAAAGTCTCCCGTTCTATATCTAGATATTCCCGATTCAATTCAACGTGGGTTCGTTCACCAAATAATTTAGCTAAAAAAGTAAGGATAACTATCAATGAAACTGTACAAAAAAATGATAGCAGAGGTGGTCCTTCAATAATGCCAGCTACTAATGCTATTACTAAAGAAAGGACCAATATACCCCCCATGTATAAATAAAAGAATAGACCAAGTAAACCAGATGTTGCTAATTTTCTAAGTCCTGGAGCTGGGACAGTAATCTTTAACTGTTCCCTGGACTTGTTAAGCTTAATGTAACTACCGAAAGGTTTAGGAATTTTTCGGATCACGGAGTTTTTGGAAGTAGTTTTAGGCTGCACTTGCCCAGATTCTAGTGCTTCTAGTGCTTGTGTCGCACTGCTGTAGCGTTTTTCAAGAGCTATTTCCGTCATATTTTCAATCCAGCCTATAAAAATAGGGTCTAAATTATTGACGTACTCTGCAAATTGAATGCGAGAATCTTTTTGTGGTAAATCAGCAGGAGTAATACCAGTGATTAAGTGAATGAGAGTGGCACCTAAGGCATAGAGATCGGAAGCTGCAACTGAGCGCCCCCAAAACTGTTCTAGAGGTGCATAGCCACTGGTACCGACAACAGTAAAGGTTACTCCCGTAACAGCTGCTTGGGCTTGTACTGCGCCAAAATCTACTAGGTAAACTTGTTTATTCTCTCCCAAGATTAAATTACTTGGTTTAATATCGCGATGTAAAACAGGTGGACTGAGTTGATGGAGATAAACCAGAATTTGCAAAACTTCAGTAGCAATTTTTTGTGCCTGCTTCTGAGTAAGGCGTTTGCCAGACTCCATGAATTCCTGCAGGGAAACACCAGGAATATACTGCTGTACCAGTCCAAACCAGGAAATTTGGGTCCCTATCTGCAAATCCAAGCAAAAGTAATCTCGATAGCGAGGAATTCGGGGATGATTGAGGGACTGTAGAACTTGTGCTTCCCTCTCAAACAGTTTGAGTTCTTCCCACTGCATCTGAGGGCTAAACGCTAGCAGCTTAAGAATTACCTGTTCACTAGATTGTAAATCCTCAGCAAGCCAGGTTTGACGACCGGCAGCAGTTCGCCCTAACCGTTGCTGCAATTGATAACGCTCTTGTAATACCTGCTGTGCTTGGAGCATCTCAAATACCGTTACATAAGACTTAGCCAAAGCTACCCACATCTGGACTTTCCTAATTGACCAATGGTATCCATCAAGCAAAACCTGCTATCACTGTGGGCATGTTTTAGAGTCTCTAGACTTAGAAGTTCGCCGTTGGCGTTGTCGGTCGTCTCAAGCTGAAAATGATTGCGCTCCGCGCACTGACAAAGCCAATCGAGATGGGAATGCTGCATTAATTATTAAAAGGGTTGGGAGTTCAACCCTAGGCGTAGGAGATGTCACACAGGCTGTGCCTGCAATCTCACCCCTGATGCCTGAATCTCACGAATTCAATTCGTGGGAGTGGCTCAATTATAACCTCCTTTCAACTCTTAGCATCCGCTGATAGGAGAACCATCCCCCAGCAACCATAATCAGAGCAAATACACTTAAGAACCAGAAATGCTCTCGAATCTCTGCCAAACCGTCGCCACTAGCCCAGACGCCTAGCAAAGCTTCATTCATATGATAAACGGGGTTGAATTTGGCAATTTCAAGTAATTGTTCTGGAAATAAGGATGTTGGTAGAAATGCTCCCCCTAAAATTAACAGAGGTACACCGAAAGCTGCTACTAAAGAATTGACATCTTCAGTCCGCCTTGCAAACTGCGTACCCAGAATAAATCCTACACCTACATAAGCAACTATACTTAGCAAAATAATTAATATTCCCAACCAGATAGAACCCTGGAACTGAGCACCCCAAAAAGACGACACAGTATAAACTAGGAGCGTTTGACCACTGCCAATGCAGCTATGGGCAAAAAAAATTCCTAGAAAATAAGATGTTCCGCTCAAAGGAGAGATAAATAAGCGCTTAAGGGTTTGTTGTTCTCGTTCTGCTACTACCGTTGCCACACTACCGCCTAAGCAACTAAAAAACAAAGCAGCACCTACTAAAGTTGAGGGGGCAGCACTTTCAAAGGCTTTAGCATTTGATAGTTGAGCTCTTTCTGCCAAAATAAATCCATTGAGTAAGAGCACGGAAATGGGAAAAATACCCCAAAAAACTAGACTGCGCCCCCGTCGCCACAGTTCTATTAGAATTCGCTGGGCTACAGCCAGTGTTTCGCGCCAATATTTCATCATTTGAGCAAAATCTGACCACTTCATGAGTCAACCCTATAATTCTCCTCGATCAATACCCCCTTCGTTGTCGTCTCATCAAGGGAATCTCTCACAACTAAACTTGCCTGCAATTTCTCGGCGCACTGCCCTAAAATTGCTTAGTGCTGGTGCCATTGGTGGGGCGCTAGGATACTCCCGCTTTTGGAAACCTCAGCCGACAATTTTTCAGCAGGATACCCTAGATTTACCGCGACGGCTTAACCACCAAAAAAGCGTTGTCGTCGTGGGTGCAGGATTAGCTGGGTTAGCTTGTGCCTATGAACTTAGCCAGCGTGGTTTTGCTGTCACTCTTCTGGAGCGATCGCCTATTCTAGGAGGTAAGGTTGCTAGTTGGCCTATTCAGGTTGGTGGTGAAACCTTGATGATGGAACACGGTTTCCATGGCTTCTTCCCCCAGTATTACAACCTCAAAAGCTTGGTGGAAGAATTAAAGATCAGCGATAATTTTCTATCTTTAGAGTTTTACTCAGTGATTTTCCGGGATGGCAAGTACCAGCCAGAGGTATTCCGACCTAGCCATTCAGCCTTTCCCTGGAATATAGTAGATTTGACAATTGCCTCTGATAATCGGCTGCGCTGGGGCATTAACCTCACCAAACCTCAACATTGGCGAGTATTTAGAGAAATCGGTGGTTTCCAAATTCCCCAAAGTTTTGAGCGTCTTGATCAATTCTCTGTTGCCCAGTGGGTAGAACGAGATTTTCCACAGGGACTTTATGATTTGTACTTTTTGCCCTTTGCTAAATCTAGTCTAAATGCTCCGGATCAACTCAGTGCAGCAGAACTGATGCAGTTTTTCCACTTCTATTTTTTTGGCAATCCTGAGGGTTTAGCTTTCAATGGCACTAGGCAGGATATGGGTACTAGTTTAGTGCAACCAATTGCAGAGGCAATTAAAAGTCGAGGTGGCACAATCGTCACTGAGGCAACTGTCAATGGCATTAACTGGCAGCAAGGTAAGATTGAGTCCCTTAGCTATCAGCAGGGGAATGCTGAGAATGATATCCCTTTTTGGGTGAAGCGCAATCCGAATTTAGAAGTAGGGAACACAGAAAATTCCAAGCCTCTCTCGGAGCAGGAGAGAAGTTTTCCTGATACTGTCAAAAGTAAGCTCAATTCCTCTATAAACAACCAATCCCTAAATCTAGAATACTATGGTGGTGGCGATCGCGTTTTTGCTGTGGTGAGAGGGGCAACTGAAGCTATTTCTCTGAGTTGTACTCATCAAGGTTGTACGGTGCAGCAGCAAGCTGATGGTAAGTTCCTTTGCCCTTGTCATGGTGCAGTCTATAGTGCTTCGGGGCAAGTAATTTCTGGCCCTGCTCAACGAGATTTGCCCCGTTTCCAAATTGCTCAACGCACTGAAAATGAGTTGCAACTGCAAGGAGTGGCAACAGCATCAGCCGCATCTAGGGAGACAATTGCCGCAGATTATTATGTCTTCGCCACAGATGTGCCGGGAGTGCAACAGCTATTTACTCTTGGTGAGGGTGAGGTTAATCAACAGTTAGATGAGCAAGTGCAGAAGCTAGCTGTGGCTGATCCTTTTGCTGTTGCTCGCTTTTGGTTTGACCGCGATTTTGATTGGTCACACAGCAACTTTACCTCTATCTCTGGCTATCAACTCACCGACAGTATTACTCTATATCACCGGATTCAAGAACAATTCGTGGCTTGGAGTCAAAAAACTGGTGGTAGTGTGGTAGAGTTGCATGCTTATTGCTACAAAGAACAAGAATTCCCCAATCAACAAGCACTGCTGACCACCTTTGAGCAGGAACTATACGAGATTGTGCCACAATTAGCATCGGCAAAGATGCTGCATCGAGAATTAGTAAATCAGAAAAATTTCTCTGGCTATCCACCAGGTAGCTATGCTCAACGTCCAGAAACTTGCACCGATGCTGCTAATCTCTTCTTTGCTGGTGACTGGGTGAAGATGCCTTTTCCCTGTGGTTTAATGGAACGGGCAATTAGCAGTGGTTTATTAGCTTCAAATGCAGTTCTGCATCGAGAGGGATTGCAAAGGCGTACACTGTTGTCGGTAAATCCAGAAGGGCTTCTGAAAATTTGACTCTCAATTAATACCCATGAACCCTATTCTATCAGCATATTGTAATACTCTAAAACTACAATGACACAACAACAAGAGGAATCTTACCGCATTGAGAAAGATTCAATGGGGGAGCGACAAATACCAGCCGATGCCTACTACGGTATTCAAACCCTGCGGGCAATTGAAAATTTTCCCATCAGCGCCATCAAACCTTTGCCCACCTACGTTGATGCTTGTCTATTAATCAAAAAAGCGACAGCAATCGCCAATGGTGCCCTCGGTTGTATTCCCCAAGATCTTAGCAACGCTATTGTCCAAGCTGCCGATCAAATCCTGCAAGGCGATTTGCGTGATCAATTCGTAGTCGATATCTATCAAGCGGGTGCTGGCACCTCCCACCACATGAATGTCAATGAAGTGCTAGCTAATCGCGCCCTGGAAATTCTCGGTGACTACAAGGGCAACTACCAGCGTCTTAGCCCCAACGATCATGTAAATTATGGTCAATCTACCAACGATGTTATCCCCACTGCGATTAGAATTGGGGCGCTCTTAGCCCTAGAACACACCCTTTACCCAGCCCTATCAGATGCTGTTGCTGCCCTCGACAACAAAGCTCAAGAATTCCAAGATATTGTCAAATCTGGCAGAACCCACATGCAAGACGCAGTGCCAGTGCGCTTAGGGGAAGGATTTCGGGCTTGGGCGCAAATCCTCTCAGACCATATTAATCGCATTGAAAAAGCCTCAGAGGATTTAATGGTACTAGGCTTAGGCGGTTCTGCTGCTGGCACTGGACTCAACACACATCCCCAATATCGGCAGCAGGTTGCTCAAATTCTCTCGGAACTAGTGGATCAACCCTTGAAAACTGCCCCCCACCTGATGGCAGCAATGCAGAGCATGGCTCCCTTTGTTAATGTTTCCGGGAGTTTACGCAACCTAGCCCAAGATTGCGTGAAAATTTCCCACGATTTACGATTAATGGATTCTGGACCAAAAACTGGTTTTAAAGAAATTCAGTTGCCGCCAGTACAGCCAGGCTCATCAATTATGCCAGGTAAATATAATCCAGTGATGGCAGAAATGACCTCAATGGTATGCTTTCAGGTTATGGGTTACGATAATGCGATCGCTCTTGCTGCCCAGGCAGGACAATTAGAACTCAACGTGATGATGCCCTTAATTGCCTATGACCTAATTCATAGTATAGAAATTTTAGGTAATACTATCTTTGCCCTAACTAACCGTTGTATTAAAGGAATTACTGCCAATCGCGATCGCACTTTGAGCTATGCAGAAGGAAGCCTAGCCTTAGTCACAGCTCTCAATCCCCACATCGGATATCTAAACGCCGCCGCCATTGCCAAAGAATCCCTAGAAACTGGAAAATCTCTACGACAAATAGTTCTAGAGCGAGAACTTATGAGTCCGGAAGAACTAGCAAAAGTGTTAAATCTTGAGCAAATGAGCGCTTTACCAAAATCTGATGCCTGAGATTGTTGATGGTTCATTGTTCATTGCTCATTGCTGATTGCTCATTGGAGACTACTGCCATCAAAGATGAACCATCAACGATTAACTCTGTGCGTACTTTTGCTTTTTGGGATAAGCTAAAATCAACAATCCTTAACCCATGGTGCATCTGACATTGCACTTTCGACCGTTTGAGTAAACCTCTAAAATTTTCTCCCCATCTCCCCATCTCCCCATCTCCCCATCTCCCCATCTATCTAAGAAGATGCAAGTTAAATCTGTGACAGCCATGCCTACAGTTAGTTTAATTCGCGCTCATTCCTATGAGCAAAAACTCCTGCGAACCTCTATGGAACAATTGCTCGAACCCTTGGGAGGGATTGGTGCTTTTGTCAAAGAGGGCAATCGGGTTTTACTTAAACCAAATTTACTTACTGCATTAATTTCAATAACAACAGCCAGAACAATGGTAAAAGATAACTCCTCTTCCTTGAGTAGTAAATTTTGAGGTGGCGATTGATTTTTATTGGGAGATTTCCTTTAAATTGTTTAAGCAGAGATAATTCTTAGGAGGATAGATCGTTAAAATGTATAGTGAGAGCTCATAGAATTAAACTTTCTCTGAAGCTTCTCAATTGGACGAGTTACCATTTAAAACAATTTATGGAATCAAGTGAGCCGCCTGCCAACTCTTCTGACGCCAACCCCCATAGGTGGGCAGATATCATAGGCGCGGTAATTGCTTTGTTGACCCTGACCCTACCTCTGTTAGTCATCGCCTACTACTCTTCAAGCAGCAGCGTTGATGTCTGGCCAAAGACAACCTACTCGTTGCCTAGGTCAAAGGATTGAAATAATTAATCAATAACTATGAAATGATGAATTAAAAATTGCTGTTTTTCAGCCCCAACCTTGGCAATAGAATTTATAATTGCCAATGATTTCCTTTTTGGAACCTAGTGCCAGTTGGCGCTATTGTTTCTAGTGCCAAGTCCCAACCGTAGTTAGCGGGTAGCACTAATTTTAGCTTAGAATGCTACACGGGGATTGCTCAAAGCTCACTAGGGGTGTTTAGTTTACAAAAATCTGAGCGTTAGCTATTGGGCCTTGAATACTCCCATTGTCATCTTTGAGATGACTTTACCCAGGAGCATCTCACTACATGCCAATGTACCTAAATGTAACGGTCAAAAGCATCCGGACAGGGGTGATTTGTATCGGTATGCGTTAGCGGTTAGTCGGCAAACCGGAGATGCTCCAAATTATGCTGTTTACCTTAGAAATTAGATCATGGATTTATCCCAAATTCCACCTCAACCAAAACCGGGCATACTCAATGTTTTAATTGAAATTCCTGGGGGTAGTAAGAATAAGTACGAATTTGACAAAGACTTGCAAGCCTTTGCACTTGATCGGGTACTTTATTCTTCAGTACAGTATCCTTACGACTATGGCTTTGTGCCTAATACCCTAGCTGACGATGGCGATCCCCTTGATGGGATGGTATTGATCGATGAGCCTACTTTTCCTGGTTGTGTCATTGCTGCACGGCCAATCGGAATGCTAGAGATGATTGACTCAGGGGACCGCGATGAGAAGATTCTTTGTGTTCCCAACAAAGACCCGCGCTATGCCTCGGTGAAGTCTCTCGAAGATGTTGCAGAACATCGCTTGGATGAAATTGCTGAATTTTTCAGGTCCTACAAATATTTAGAAAAAAAAGTCACGGAAATCCTCGGTTGGAAAAATGTAGATCAGGTTATGCCACTGGTGGAAGACTGTATCCGAGCCGCTAGTAGATAATAAGGGATAAATTCTGTATTGATAGTTGATTGGTGAACCAGCCAACTATCAATACAGGGCAGGGAGAGTAAACCGGTTAAGCGAAAAAAAGAGTGGGGGAACGAGTAAGTAGACGCTCCAGACGGGGAGAGGCTCCAGACAGGTCGAATTCAAATTCCAACCAAAATTTCGCTCACCTGGGGGAGTGCATACTTTTTCCGAAAGCGGAAAAAGGGCAATTAGAATGCACAGTAGCTTAAATTAGTACTATAACTAAACCTGTAGGGCTTTTTGTCTTCCCTACTAGAATTTGTGACTGAACTCACAAGTAACCTTGTATCAAAAAAGCTAAAATCAATCTTAAATTAACCTGCACTACCAAACTTCCTGAGCAAGACTTGGGTGCTTGAATATTAGAGGCAGAGTGAAGTACATAATCATCGTCGATTTTCCTACTTGACTAGGACCCCATAGCTTCTAATATATATGCAACTAGATAGGCAACATTGGTGCTAATTTACACCAAGCCATAGTTATTCACTTGCTGTTGCCAATCTGATTCAAAGCTCACTTAGAGGTGATTCACTAATGTCAACAGTTGCTAACCAAGGCTAACTCCATAGTTTAAAGATGCCAGATTTTGAGGCAGTGGCACCAAACTCATGTACATCGAATATTAGAGCCGATATGGTAACTGGCTCTACCACCAATTTTATTGTTCAGTTTTGGGGTGTTAGAAGTCAAATCTCTGCTCCAGGAAACTCAACGGTTCGCTATGGAGGCAATACCTCCTGCGTAGAAATGCGCATCGGCAAGCAACTGCTAATTTTTGATGGCGGCAGCGGTTTGCGGCTTCTGGGTAATAATTTGCTCAAGCAAATGCCAATCAAGGCAAACATGTTCTTTACTCATTGTTATTGGGACAGTATTCAAGGTTTCCCCTTTTTTACACCGGCTTTTATCAGCGGTAATTGCTTTCATATTTACGGGGCAGCAACTTCCGACGGTGAATCAATAGAATATTGCCTTAATCGCCAGATGCTGGCTCCAAATTTTCCCGTACCCCTAAACATCATGCAGTCAGAATTGAGGTTCCACGAACTAACTTCTGGCAATAAAATCTTAATCGATGATATAACAGTTGAGACACTCTCCCTCAACTGTAGACAATGCTCAATGGGCTATCGGGTAACCTGGCAAGGACGTTCTGTGGTTTATGCTACCAACCGCTCACCATCCTCTGGGGGTCTTGATAATAATCTGCTGCATTTAGCTCGTCAAGCTGATCTACTAATCTTGGATGCTCCCTTTACAATCTCAGCTGATGAAGCCGAGAAGTATGACGCCCGACTCTGGCAAGATCAACTCTGGCAAGTTGGCATGAAAACTGCCCAAAAAGCTGGCGTCAAGCGAGTCGTCATCTCTCGCTACAATCCTGACCATGATGATGATTTCCTCGACATGGTTCAACAGCAAGTCCAGTCGGTATTGCCAAACCACATACTGGCTCACGAAGGCATGATTTTGCCGGTGTTTTAAGCTGTTGTGCATTTTTAATGCACAACAGCTAGGCAGGAGGCAGAAGGCAGGGGGTGAGCGAAAAAAGGCGTGGGGCAAGGAGTAAGCAGACGCTCCAGACGCTCCAGACGCGGAGAATTCAAATCCCACGCAAAATTTCGTTCACCCGAAGGCAGGAGGCAGAAGGCACAAGAGTTTGGGCAATTAACTAATATCAAATAAATATATGATTTAAATGCGTAACAGCTTAGCGCTAAAACTCCTTTTAAAACGAAGATGGTTGCACTAGGAGTGAGGGAGTATTGAAGTGACTCTAACAAGAGTATGATATAAACAATAAAATACTTCGAGCGAGAGTTAGCCAGCCTATTTTAATAGCTGGCAGTGGAGGGAGGCGGGATTTATCCCGTCGTTACTTGTTTTTTTGGCTTTCTATATACTTCTTAACGGTTTCAGTA
>JAAHGS010000079.1 GCA_010692645.1 Symploca sp. SIO2E9 | reverse complement strand
AACATTTCAGTCTAAGTACTGGATAAACGCTTCTGGACAGATGAGCCTCTTGTGTCTTGATGAAAATCAATACACTAAGTTCGCTGGTTGAAGGAAGAATCCCTCGTCTCTGGCGAGGGAGTGTCAATTCCTCAAATAGATTCACTGAGGGGTAAAATTGACGTGCTGCTCCCTCTAAATTAGCCAGGGATTTGGCAAACAAACCAATATTTGCTGGCCAACGCAGATGATTTCTGCGGGCAGCTTCCATGACCTCATTAAAGGCTTCAGCAGTATTGATACGGGCAAGACTTAAGTTAGCATAGCGACCTAGTAGTCGGTTATAGTCACTTTGCAGAGCTAATAAGTCCACAGGCTGCATCGGTTCAGCTATCTGTAGGGTTAACTGCGTACATCTCTGGGCATCACAGCTAACAATTGCCAACATCATCTCCATTAAAGTGGTTCTGGTGCGCGGATCTAAACTCCCCATCATCCCACAGTCAAGAATTGCCACTCTACTATCTTTGAGATAGAAGATATTACCGGGATGGGGATCGGCATGAAAGAAACCATCGCTTAGGTACTGCTGAAAAAAAGCTTGGAATAGCAGAGTTGTAATTGCCTGGCGCTCTGCATTAATATCGCCGCCATAGCCACTACCTCGCACATTGGCTGACAAGATTGGCACCCCATCGAGCCATTCTAAAACCATGATCTTTGGTCTGGTTAAATCCCAAACAACCTCTGGCACCATCAAGCGCTTGGGATCAAACCAAGGGCTACGGGAGAGGTTTGTCCGCAGTTGATCAGTATAACTGGCTTCTTGGGTAAAATCGAGTTCTGCTTGCAAGGCACGGCTAAACTCGTCAGCTAAGGAAATAACATTATAGTGTTTACCAAATTCCGTATTGCCCACTAGCCTTGCCACATTTTTAATTAGGGCAATATCCCGCGCCACAATCAATTCAATCCCAGGGCGTTGGACTTTAATCGCAACTTCGCGCCCATCCTTAAGTGTCGCTCTATGGGTTTGAGCAATGGAGCCAGCTGCGATCGCTTGGTAATTAATCTTAGCAAAGGTTTGTTCTGGAGGAGAAGGCAGCTGTTGGCGGATAAACCCTTCCATTTCAGAGGCATCCACTGCGGGCACCTCTGACTGTAGAGAACTTAGGGCTTCAATGTATGCAGGTGGTAAAAGATCTGGGCGGGTACTTAAAAGTTGCCCTAATTTAACGTAAACTGGACCTAAATCTGTGAGGATATTGCGCACGACAGCAGGGGGTGGTATTTCTGGTTCATCAGTTTTACCGCCACTGAGTAACCGCCGCATATAGTCCCAACCCCGGCGGAAGACTACCTCAACAATTTCTGCTTGGCGAGAACCGCTTTTAGCTAAAGACACTACAGAGCTACCCTAATTTATTGCACTATCAAAAAAATAGTTAGAGGTGAGAACCCCAGTGATTTATCCGGGGGATGAAACCGAATCGACGAGGTTTACCTCATCGTCTCCCAAAGTTTCACACTTTCCCTAGTTATACTTGTTTTCATCTTAGAATCCACGTTTTTCAAAACTTGGAGATGTCAACATTGCACTATGCTAATTTACGAGAGATTTTATAGATAGCATCCAATCTTGCTGCTACAGTTAGTGGTTTGGCTGTGAAATGAATGTAAAAACAGCCCTTTGTCGATGGTTTATCTAAGACCTTAGCATAGATATCTTCGCTAATTTCTCCTGGAGGTTCGTTTAATAAATTTAACTTGATATTGCTAAGTCCTGGGGGCAGCGATTGCTCTCCTACATGCTCAGAACTTACTTGCGCTCCTTTAGTTGAAAGTTTAACTAAACTGCCTTTAAATAGAGAACCGCTAACATGCTTGCCATCCATTAGCTTGTACTGGATCTCAATTTTGTCTGCCAGAGTTAAAAATTCCTCTTCTTGAGTGGGGAGAAATAGATTATACTCTCCGGCAACCCCGATAACTTCATAAATATTTATTGGTTCTTTCACCCCTTTTGGTTTTACTTCCTTTCGATCATTAATAATCGTGCTGGAACCAGACTCTTGTAAAGTCCGCTCGGAAATGATAATCTGACCACCTAGAGTATAGGATTCAATGCGGTAAGTGAGGTTAACTTGAGAGCCGACAACACCGTACTTGGTGCGCTTCTCTGAGCCTATGTTCCCTACTACTACTTCACCAGTGTTGATACCGATGCCCATTTCTAGAGGGGGCAAGCCCAACTGCTTCATCTGTTCATTGACAGCAACCATTTCCAACTGCATTGCCACTGCACAGGCAACAGCCCTAATGGCGTCATCTACTCTCGCAGTGGGAGCACCAAAGAGAACCAAAATCCCATCACCCATGAACTCATCTATGGTTCCCTGGTAGGATGTAATCACATCTGCCATATGACCCAAATAGAGATTAAGGATGTTAATTACCTCTTCAGCGGGCAATCTTTCTGAGAAGGCTGTAAACCCCCTTAAATCAGAAGTGAGGATGGTAATTTTCCGCCTTTGACCGCCTAATTTTAATCCTTCCTTGCTCTCAAGTAAATTAGCGACGACTTCATCTGTCAGATAGCGTCCGAAAGCCCTACGAATTTTACCTGCTGTGCGAGCAACGTAAGCAGTGATCGCTAAAGCTGAGCCTCCCAGAGCCAAGAAAGCTGGAACTACCGGTATCCACCAGCCTACCACCAAAGCAATATAGGTGCTACCAAGCAAGAACCCAGCACTTAGAATTAGACCAGTTCCCCTTTGGAAATAGAAAGAACTCAACCCACTTGTATATCGCCACTTCCAAGTCAAAGTTGTCCCTACTCCTGCCCAGAGGAAAATCCACAACCATTCCCCCCAATCTGCCCAAGTTTGGATCAAAGGACGTTCATCTTTAGCAGCGCTGAGAATTTGGCTGGTAATATGGGCATGAATTTCTACCCCAGACATGCGCTGATCTGGCAAGATCGTATAGGAAGTGAAGAATAGATCCTGAAAAGTTTCCCCCACTCCACCAATTAAGATAATGCGATCGCGCCCCCAATCTGGTGAGACTCGCTCTTCAAGAATATCACTCATCGAGACTGTCTCAAAAGTTTGGGCAGGACCTCGGTAATTCAATAAAATCTGATAGCCACCATCTTTGGCTCCAACATAACCACCGTCATTGCTCCGAAAGCGGCTAAATACTGCCTTACCCAAGCGCCAATTATTCGTGCCTTCCACTTTAGTGAAGACAATATCTTCAGCATCTAGATAAAGCCCAGCCAAATACATCCCCAAAGCCGGAATAGTTTTACCATATTGATCATCTACAAACAGTAGACCACGCCTAATCCTGTGGTCAGCATCAATTAGCAAATCATTGGCACCCACTTGCTTTAGTCCAGGCGGCGGGGCAACTCTCTGGCGCCTGCTATCGCCAATCACCTTCTCGATACCAACCAAATTGGGAGTAGATTGAAAAACCTCTATTAACTGCTGATTACCCTTGCCTACAGGTACATCCCGATATATATCTAGACCAATAGCCCTCGGTTTTCTAGCTTTGAGTTTTTCTAGCAACTGAGCATAGACACCATCCGGAATAATTGCCTGCCCAAAATAATGTAAGTCTGCTTCATCAATACCAACAATTACGATCCTTTCATCCTTTGATTCTGGAGGTTTCCAGCGCACATATTGATCTAAAACGGCCCACTCCCAAGCTTGTAACAAACCCGTACCACGCAGCAAAATTACTACCGCTGCGACTCCAGGAGCACTTATCCAAACACCACGCCCTTTCCAAAACAGTTCCTTGACTTTGTTCCACATTAGCACTACACCAAGATTAGTTCTCTTTGGTGCAGCATTCGACGAAAGGCTCTTGGGCAATTG
Organism: Symploca sp. SIO2E9; assembly: GCA_010692645.1. Taxonomy (GTDB): domain Bacteria; phylum Cyanobacteriota; class Cyanobacteriia; order Cyanobacteriales; family Coleofasciculaceae; genus SIO3C6. Next base: position 24,048 of record JAAHGS010000079.1, on the reverse strand, counting down.
TTTCTAGCCCGAATGACTTTAACATTTGTTCCCATGCCTTGGGGTGAGAACTGCGAAGCTGAGCAAGGATGGTAATAGTCTCATTCCACATTTTAGCCTCTGCATAGATTTCGGCTTGCTTGAGGAGTGCTAAGTACTCTGGTGTTAGGTTAAGACCATCGAGTTCTACTTGCTTATGAAATTCTACCTTTTCTAGCTTCTGTTTCAAATCAGAACTCAGTAGTGTGCGCTGAATAACTCCCCCAACCAAATGATTGGGAATCTGGCTTTGCAGATTGCAACTGAGTCTAAACTGCCAGCGATAATCCTTACCAACTTCTAGGGAAATAGTTTCTGGTAATTGGAGCTTAACTACACCAGGAGTATCATTAAGTTCAACTGTTGCCAGGTAAACCTGATTGCCAAAGTCATCGTAGACCACAAATTCTCCCGACTTTGCCTGAGTTTGGGGAACATATACAAAAAAGCTGGGATTGGCGGAGTGTGTTTTCTCCACAGAGGAGGATCGAGGCGTTAGAGCCCTCAGAGGTATTTCACCTTTAACACAAGAAGGACGAACTCCACGTACTCCTCCGCCAGCGGAACCCCCCTCAGGCTGCCCTACACCCTCCACCGGAAAGTTAAGGCTAACTTGCCAATTGAGATCTACAGGAGTCGGTAACTGGGATGGCAAACTAGATGAAGTTATGATTGCTGGCGAGAGTGCTAAAGCAAAAATGCTGAGGTAGGGAAAAGAAATTGGCAAACCCATGAGCCCAAGAAGTCTATTAATGCGTGCGAATAATTTAATAAGTAGCTAGATGCCCTGATGCTCCGGTGTTTATAATACCTATGCTAACCCCAAAAATTGCTCAAGGTTGGCAATTTAGGCATTGAGGCATATATATTTGGATAGATAAATTAGAATCTGTATGAAGATTGGGGATAAACTCGCGGTCTCAAACCTAAGAAATTTCCCCAGTGTTCTCATTACTTTCGACAGCTGTAGTGAGGAGTAAGTTCCTGGGGGTGAACGAAATTTTGGTTGGAATTTCAATTCTCCGCATCGACCTGTCTGGGCGTCTGGAGCGTCTGCTTACTTATTTCCCCACTCTTTTTTTCGCTCACCCAGTTCCTGGTAGGAGACTCGACCTTAGCGTCGCCATAATCATACCAGAGTCGCTAGATAATCTAAGATTATCCTAGAGATAGAGTGTATTTTTACCTCTATAGTCGTAGAATAAAAAGTGCCTTGTGGTGCATCGGGCAGAAACAAAACAAGATTACGCTCAAACTGAAGACGGTTGCTGTATCAAGACAGAAGCCGTTAGCAGATGAGGGGGTAGAGATAGATTTTTCCTATTGAAGCCAAAAGTTGACCAAGTGTTTGAGAGAGTTAAAGTTAAGGGGTTGTATAACAAGGGGTGAGGAAAAGCATTAGAGGCGCTAGGTTCATCTAATACAGCAACCAGAAAGCTAAGAGATGTTTGTTGGTGCATCAGCGTTTAAGGGTGCAAACATACAGCAAGTGCGATTGGACTATATCTATCCTCTAAATGAGACTATACAGCTGCTTACTCTCTGCCACCTTGGACAAACTCTTTCCTAGCATTAGCAAGTGCCATCAAGGCGCACAGCGATGCATCCCTACTGCAATCTTTGTAGAGGTCGTTTTTTGAATCAACTGCCTTGGCTATAGCTTTACCTTAGAACTGTTGCCCAATCATCTTGAGCAATAGTTGGGGAAAAGGTCAAAGGTTAAAGGTAAAGGGTTTTCTCTCTCCTTCCGACCTGCTCTTACCCCAATTTTGGCAACAAGTCTCTAGTTTACAAAGCAACTGGCTAAGGCTATTTCCAGCGGTCCTGAATAGTCAAAACTACTCGCTGAACCTGGTGTTGATCCTCCAGACTCATATTAGAGTGGAATCTAGGATTGCTGGTACTCGCACTGGAAGCTTAGTGACAAAAGTGAAATTTCTATTCCGCAGCACTCAGAAATCTACAACTTTGAATCCTCCTGAACAGGGTACTGGCTTGGGAACCTTCGGCGGGGTCTACACACCGTCGATCCTCACGATCCTAGGTGTAATCATGTACCTGCGTTTTGGGTGGGTCGTTGGCAATGTCGGCTTGCTTGGCACCCTAGCCATCGTCACCCTCTCCACTTCGATTACCTTCCTCACCTCTTTGTCAATATGTGCGATCGCCACAGACCGTGTGGTCAGGGCTGGGGGCGCATATTATATGATTAGCCGTTCTCTGGGTATCGAATCAGGAGGGGCGATTGGCATTCCTTTGTACTTTGCCCAAGCTATTTCCGTCGCGCTTTACACCATTGGCTTTGCAGAGAGTGTTGTCCAGACTTTCCCTGAATTGAACCTGCAAGTGGTCGCACTGGTAACCACGATCTTAGTAGCGATCCTGGCAATCACCTCTGCCCAAGTAGCGATCAAAGCCCAATACTTAATTATGGCGGCAATTGCCCTGTCTCTAGTCTCACTGTTCTTTGGGCAGCATATTGACCCAATTAACATTAATGAGATTCAGCTTTGGGGCAAACCTGATGGAAAGGATTTTTGGGTTGTCTTTGCCGTGTTCTTTCCTGCTGTGACGGGTATCATGGCAGGGGTAAACATGTCAGGAGACCTGCGAGACCCGATCCGTTCAATTCCTACAGGTACGCTAGCAGCAGTGGGCACAGGTTACGTCATTTATATGCTCTTGCCCGTACTCCTAGCAATGCGTGCCACTTCCGAGACATTGATCTCTGACCCCCTGATTATGAAACAGATGTCGGTGTGGGGCGATGCGATCTTGCTAGGGGTTTGGGGGGCAACCCTTTCTAGTGCCTTAGGCAGTATTCTCGGCGCTCCCCGTGTCCTGCAAGCACTAGCCCGCGATGGCATTTTACCCCCTTGGCTGAAGTTTCTCGGTACGGGCAGTGGTGCAGATGACGAACCCCGAGTTGCCACGGTTGTTACCCTGGGCTTAGTGCTGGTGGCAGTTGCCGTCGGTGACTTGGATTTGATTGCACCAGTTCTGTCGATGTTCTTTCTCACCACCTATCTGGTGTTGAACTTGGCAGCTGGTATTGAAACTTTATTGAAGAGTCCTTCTTTCCGTCCTTCCTTTCGTGTTCACTGGTTGCTTTCACTCCTTGGCGTCGTCGGCTGTCTGGGCGTGATGTTTTTGATCGATTCAGTCTCCACTGTCTTGGCAGCAATTATCGTCTTTAGCATCTACATTTGGCTCGAACGCCGAGAACTCGAAAGTGCCTGGGGAGATGTCCGGCAAGGCATTTGGAGAGCCTTGGTGAGGCAGGGAGTGATGCGATTAGACTACACCCCTGATACCAAGAACTGGCGACCCCATATCCTAGTTTTCTCCGGTGCACCGACGCGCCGCTGGAACTTGATCGAATTAGCCGTATTTATCACCCACAACCGCAGTTTATTCACAGTCTCTAGCATCTTGCCTTCTGGCTCCCGTGATGCTGCTCAGCAAGCTGAGATGGAATGCACCATCCGTGACTATTTAGAAAAAAGGGGTGTTCAAGGTTTGGTAAGACTGATCACTGCCCCTGATTTATTTACAGGGGCACAGAAAATGGTGGAAACTTACGGTCTTGGTCCGCTGGTGCCGAATACAATCCTGCTGGGAGATAGCGAGAAACCTGCTCGCCGGGAGCGCTATTGCAACATGATTACTAAATTCCACAAAGCAGAGCGTAATGTTGTGATCTTCCGCGATGCGGGCAATCGCGGTTTTGGTCGTCGCCAACAAATCGATGTTTGGTGGGGAGGGATGCAAGCTAATGGCGGTTTGATGCTCATCCTTGCTTACCTAGTGCGTACTAGCATCGAATGGCGCGATGCAGAAATTAAACTGAAGCTAGTAGTCCCCAATGAAACTGCTGCTCAAGCCGCAACTCCCAATCTCGATGCCATGATCAAACAGCTGCGCATTGGTGCCAAATCACATGTAATTGTAGCCAAGGGGCGACCATTTAATGAAATCCTTCGCCGCTCCTCGGAAAATTCCGACCTCGTTTTCCTAGGCATGGCTCAACCAGGGGACAATTTCAGTAGCTACTATGAGCGCTTACAAGCAATGGCAACTGAATTACCAGCCACGGTTTTAGTGCTTGCCGCACCAGACTTCCCCTTCTCGGAAGTACTCACCCAGGAAGCTAATGTAACTTCCAGAAACTAATTATTGAAGAGGGAGTCAGGAGCGGGTGAACGAAAAAAAGAGTGGGGGAACAAGTAAGCAGACGCGGAGACGCCCAGACGCTCCAGACGCGGAGAAATCAAATGCCACCCAAAATTTCGTTCACCCGTCAGGAGCCAGGAGTTAGAAGACAGAAGACTCATCAAAATCTTCTCCCCATCTCCCTCTTTCCTCCTCTTCTTTTTTCTTTATAAGATTAAATTTACACTCAATTTCTAGCAAGTGTTTGAGTGACTTTATAATAAACTCAATTTAAATAATAATACAATTCAACTTATAAATTGTAGACACTTCAAATTCAATTATAGACATTGGAATTATACATGTTTATACTGATTAGGTAGCATCACCTCAGAAAATAGAGCTAGTTAGTTCTACTTCAAAAAGATTTACCGGCTTCTAGGGTTAGTGCATAGTCACTCAGGGGTACTGTGCGCATTTGTGCAAATCCATATATAGCAACCGACATGTCGGTTAGGACATCGTATTTTGATTCAAAGGGAACAGGGAATTCTGGTCGATTCCATAATTCTTTACACAGTAACCTTTATTTAAAGAGAATTTGAAATTTATTTTCATAGATTCAAATCTTGTTGCCTATCCCCTACCTACTGCCTCTAAATCCGAATTTGTGTACTTCACCAATACAAAAACATATATGAGGTACCAGATGATACCTAACAAAATATACAGTACCGAAGAGCTGGCAAATACAATTAATATTTGCACTCAAGAGTATTTTACAGGTCTTTTGTTGATTGAAAAACCCCAAGGACAGCACTGGAGTTTGTATTTCCACCACGGTGGTTTTATGGCAAGTTCTAGCAAAGAATATGCCGCTCGTTCCTGGTGTAGACAACTTTATAAGCATTATCCACAATTATCATTTGAGGTAGTGTGTTACTGGTCAGAGCAGCTTCAAAACTGCAATTACCACTCCTTTGCCGAACTCTTAACAAAGGGAACATCTAGGGGGGAGGAGATGGCACCAGTTATTGCCAGCAATACAACAGAAATCCTGTTCGATATCATCCAACAGGGGAAGCAACTCCGCCAAAATTCAGTGAACCCCCTAATCTGCAAGTGTTTCCCTGAAGATACCATAGACTCAAATTTAATTTTGATGGAAGCATCCCAGACTTGGCAGCAGGCAATCAAGGCTTGGGAGGATTGGCATAAGGCTGGTTTTGTAAATTTTTCGCCCAACTTAGCTCCTGAAATCTCGCAAGCTCAGCAACTGAGACAGCATACCTCAGAAGCAGTATACAACAATTTTATTAAATTGCTGGATGGCAGTCTAAGTTTAAGGGATCTAGCTCTCAAATTGAAACAGAATCCGTTGCCCCTAACTCAATCCCTCATGCCCTATATCCATAAAGGGTGGATCAGTTTAATTGAGGTTGAAGATTGTTGCTTTGACCTGAGTCAGGATACAACTACTAGACCTAAACTCAATATACCTACCAATCCTCAACTAGCTCCTGCTAATCCTACAGTAAGCCACACTACACCTAGAACAAATACAGCTTTGGTAGCCTATATCGATGACAGTTCGATTGATAATCAGAGGATGAATCTTATTCTCACCCAAGCTGGTTATCGGTATCTCAGTATTCAGGATTCAGTGCTGGCGCTGCCAACTTTGCTAGAGCAAAAACCGGAGCTAATTTTTTTAGATCTAGTTATGCCCATTGCTAATGGGTATGAAATTTGCGCACAAATTCGCCGGGTTTCAATGTTTAGAGATACACCTGTAATTATTCTTACCGGCAATGACGGCATTGTAGACAGAGTGCGGGCAAAGATAGTTGGCTCCACGGGTTTTTTAGCAAAGCCAATTACCCCGGAGAAGGTACTAAAAACTTTACGGGATTATCTAACAGTGAACAAATCTTTTACCTCCCCGAGAGCAAACACAAATTGAGTTGTATCTGGAAACGTTCATTCTTGATTGTTCATGGTACGCGCTGCGCCCATGCTGCGCAGTGCGTACCATGAGCCATGAACCATGAACCATGAACTATAACAAAGCGATGACTACAGTATTTTTAGTTGAAGATAGCTTGACAGACACAGAGGTAATGAGCAATTACCTCAAACAGGAAGGCCTAATAGTAGTCAGCACCAACAATGGTGATGATGCTCAAAGTAAAATCCAGTCACAAAAACCGGATTTGGTAATTCTTGATGTGATTTTGCCCGGAAAAAGTGGTTTTGAGCTTTGCCATCAACTCAAAACCAATTTCCATACTAAGGAAATCCCAGTGGTAATTTGCTCAAGCAAAGGAACTGAGGCAGATAAACTCTGGGGTTCTATGTTAGGAGCTGATGCCTATATATCTAAGCCAGTAGACAAGCTCCAATTAATGCAAGCTATCAATGAATTAACTATTGTGTAAATCCTGAAAATAATTCAGAGTAAGGGAATTTAGGAATCAGGAATTCATACCAAGTTGCCATTCAAGAAGCAATTTACTCATTCAGAGAGGGAGTAGGAGAGGGGGAGATGGGGAGAGGGGGAGAGGGGGAGATGGGGAGAGGGGGGGATGGCTCGGGGAGATCATTCTTTAGGTCATATTTCCAAGTAAATTGGATAATTTATTTCTTGGAGTTCCCTTATAGGCTCCCTCAAACCCCCACCATTAGTTATAGCAGTGCGCGCTGGTATGTTTACAAATTCAGGTAAAGAACAATTGCTAAAACCTTTGTTTGATAAGCTTTTCCATTCCCTGTTCCCTGTTAAGAGTTCCCTGTTCCCAGCGCGTAGCGCTATAACTTCTGCGGCAAGGTCCCTAACTTCTAACCAATCACTAATGTTGAACTCACTTAATCACGCTCTCACAGCGACTAATCTTGACCCTTTGAGTTTGGAGCCACTACCTCCAGAAACTCGCCAGCGATTGCTTCGCTTTCCTCTTGGTCTGCACGATAGTGCGCTCTTGCCCTTAGAGGAAATCGCAGGAATCATCACGGTGGAACTCAACCAAATTCTACCAGTTCCGGAAATGCCTGGTTGCGTTTTGGGCATTTGCAATTGGCGCGGAGAAATGCTCTGGCTTGTAGACCTTAACCATCTTGTTGGTTGTCCACCCCTATCTCAAATTAGACAAGTTTTGGCATCTCCCTTGGCGATAGTAGTTGAGGTTAATGATCAGCCTTTGGGCTTAGTCGTGCAGCAAGTCAATGACATCGAGTTGCACGAATTGAACTACCTCCAAGCAGCAACTGTTGGTTTATTTCCTTCCCAACTCATACCTTTTATCCTTGGGGTTCTACCAGGAGGCAATGGTCCGGTTTTGAATGTTACAGCCATTACTCAATATCCCCTCTTGCAAATCCACCGAGGAGAGGAGGAGAGAGGGAGAGGGGGAGAGGGGGAGAGGGGGAGATGGTTTTGATACACTTCCTGCCTTCTGTCTTCTAAGTAGGGAACAGGGAAAACTGAAAGAATCTACTTATAGCAATCGCCAAGGCGGTTAAGAAATTAAAAAAGTCTCAAACTCAGATAGAACTTGGCTTTTCCTCCTGCCTCCTGCTATACATCCATTGATGGTGAAATTTGTTCATCGGGACTGCCTTTCTAGAAACTGTCGAAAGTGCAATTTAGATGCACAACCGCTTACCCAACCAACGATAATTACCAAAGTAAATCATGACTAATCTCAGCGACACTAACCAATTCAATGATGAGAATACTTTGGCTACAGAAGATCTAGCCTTAGACTGGCCAGAAGTTGAGGAATTGGAATCAAAACTAGAGAACTCTGAGTTCAAATCTGAACCATTAGTGAATAAAGCTAATGGTAATGTCACACCAATACTGTCCAAGACTGATTTTACTTCCGAGCAAGCTTTAGAATTAATTACCTCTGTTAAAGCTGACCTTGAAAAGACGGAATATCTAAGTAAAACTGAAGTCCAGGAGAAATTTCAACTACTGGAAGAGTGGGTTGAAAACCTATCGAAAGGATATCTGGCGAAACTAAGCATTACTACTGAGCAAAACTTGAAGCGTGAACGACAGTGGGTATCAAGTATTGCCAGCCAAATGCAGCAAGCCAAGAATATCGATGGGCTGTGTGCAACTACAGTTAAGGAGGTTCGCGCCTATTTAAAGGTAGAGCGAGCACTGATCTATCGCTTCGAGTCTGAAAACCAAGGTTTAGTGACCGCTGAATCTATTGCGTCTGGCTATACTCCTACCCTAGAGCAATCCTTGCCAGCCCTCGCCTTTGGTGCTGAGAGTAGGCTGCAATACCAGCAACAGGAAATAGTAATTCTAGATCAAATCTACCAAAAGTCTCCGAGTCCTTACCAAGTCCAACTGCTAAAACAGTTTCAAGTCAAGGCTAGCCTCAGTCTGCCAATTTTCCTAGAAGGTAAAGTCTGGGGCTTGTTGATTGTGCAGCAATGCTCTGGTTTGTCGCGGAAATGGCGGGAATCAGAAATTAGCCTGCTGTGTCAAATTGTTGCTCAACTGAGGTTATGTCTCAAGCCACTGAAATACCATGCCCAAAGACAAAAGCAAATTAACCGGGAAAAGTTCCTAGCCCAAGCCTTTGAAAATATCCGCACCCTAAGTGATTTGCCCACTATCTTAGACGCTACTACTTACGAAGTCAGGAAACTGCTCGAATGCGATCGCGTCCTAGTATATCGTTTTAAACCAGACTGGAGTGGTGCCTACGTGGCAGAATCTGTTGCTCGTGGCTGGTTGCCACTGATGGAGCAACAGTCTAAAGACCCATACTTGCAACTTGATGTGATTACCACTTCTAAGAACTGTAGCGTTTATGAGCTAATAGTGCCAACCTCAGACACCTATCTGCAAGAACTCCAGGGTGGAAGATATGCCAAAGACAAACACTTTACCAAGGTTGATGACATTTACACTAAGGACTATGACCCTTGCTACTTGAAAACTCTAGAGAAATACCAAGCTAAGGCCTACATTGTAGTTCCTATTTTCCATAGTAATAAACTCTGGGGTATGTTAGGAGCCTATCAAAACTCAGGCCCCCGTTTATGGGAAGCTAGCGAAGTGCAGTTGCTCGGCTTAGTTGCCAGTCAAATTAGTTTAGCTATAGAGCAGACAGATTACGTCGCCCAACTGCAAGCCCAAAGCGAAGAAAAGGCGCAACAAGTTGAGCGGGAAAGAACCTTGAACACCTTGATTGAGAAGGTGCGCAAGTCTTTCGATATCCAAAGTATTTTTCGCAACACTTGCCAAGAACTACGGAATGTGCTAAAAGCTGACCGGGTGGTTGTTTATCGCTTTAATGATGACTGGAGTGGGCAGTTTTTGGGCGAATCTGTTGGCGCTGGCTGGACACCACTCATTCAAGTCCAGCCACAAGAACCAACTCTGACCTTAGAGACAATAACTTACGAAAGCTGTACCATCAGAGACATGACTTCTATCTCAAAAGTCGATCCTGATACCTACTTGCAGCAAACTCAGGGTGGGGAATATGTCAAAGGGGTTCAATTCAAGAAGGTTGATGACATTTATGCGATGAACTTTTCCCCCTGCTACATCGAAACCCTGGAGAAATTTCAGGCAAAAGCCTATCTGAGTGTGCCGATTTTCCAAGAGCATAAGCTTTGGGGGCTATTAGCTGCTTACCAAAATTCAGGTCCCCGTCAGTGGCAGCAATCAGAGGTGAGATTGATGGTCAAGCTGAGTAATACCTTAGGAGTGGCAATTCAGCAGTGGGACTACGTAGAGCAGGTGCAGGCGCAATCCTCCCAGCTCAACAAAATTGTTGAGATTGAAAAGGCAATAGCCAAAATTATCTCTAAGCTCTTAAAATTTCCGAAAGCAGAGATTATCTTTCAATCTATCAACCGAGAAGTCCGGCGGCTACTAAAATGCGATCGCGTCACCATCTATCGCTTCGAGCCCGATTGGAGTGGTAAGTTTATTGCCGAGGACGTAGCTAAGGGCTGGGTAACACTAGTGGGACCTAATATTGAAACTGTCTGGTCTGACACTTACTTACAAGAGACTAAGGGAGGTAGGTATCGCAAAGGTGAAAGTTTTGCCGTTAATGACATCTACAAAGTTGGTTACTCTGAGTGTCATCTTGACATCCTAGAGCAATTTGAGATCAAAGCCCATGTAGTAGCACCAATTTTCATTAAGGACAACCTTTGGGGCCTCCTCGGTATTTACCAGAATAGTGCTCCTCGCCAGTGGCAAAATTTTGAAGTTACAGCTATAACTCAGATTGCCCTACAGATAGGTATAGCCTTGCAACAGGCAAGCTACCTAGAACAGCTGCAACAGCAATCTGAGCAAGTTACCAAACTAGCACAGCGAGAAACCAACTTTATCAACCTACTGTACAAAACTGGACAGCGGATTGCTGAGCGCTTGCAGCAGAAAAACCTCAATATCAATAATCTCTTCCGCGCTACTAACACTGAACTCAGACAACTGTTGCAAGCTGACAGAGTTGCAGTCTATCGCTTTGAGCGTGATTGGCGTGGGGAAATAGCAATTGAAGATGTTGGCAGTGGCTATGTGAAATTAGCAGGGACTGAGGCTGCCAGCTTTGCCGATCCAATTTTGCAGGAAACCCAGGGCGGCATTTATCGCCAAAATCAGAGCCGTGCAGTAAGTGACATTACTACAGCGAAGGGTCTCACCTTCTCCAGGGAAAGGCTAGAGGAGTGGGGCGCAAAAGCCTACATCATTGCTCCCATGTTTAAGAATGAAAAACTCTGGGGCTTGCTGATGACTTTCCAAAATAGCCAACCGCGCCAGTGGGAGGAAGGTGAGGTTAACCTGCTGACACAGATGGCCACGCAGTTGGGCATTATGTTGCAGCAGTCTGAATACCTTGAACAAATTCAACAACAGTCTCAGAAACTGCAAGAGGCAGCCGAAAGGGAGAAAGCTGACAAAGAGGTCTTACAGCAAGAAGTAATTAAATTGCTGACAGCCGTAAGACCAGCTCTAGATGGGGATCTCACTGTCCGGGCTCCTGTTACTGACAACGAAGTAGGTACTATCGCTGCCGCCTATAATAATACCCTGCAAAGCCTACGGACTGTTGTCATCCAAGTGCAAGAGTCCTCTCGAAAAGTTGCCCAAACTTCCCAAGAGAGTGAATCCTCAATTACTGATTTGTCTGCCCAAGCCCAGCAACAGTTCATGGCTCTGGGACTAGCTCTGGAACACATTCAGAAGATGGTAGATTCTACATCTGCTGTCGGTAGCAGTGCCCAACAGGTGGAAACTGCTCTCCAACAAACTCACCAAATTGTACAGGAGGGCGATGTTGCCATGAATCGCAGCGTTGATGGTATTCTCGATATTCGAGAGACAGTGGCAGAAACCAGCAAACGGATCAAGCGTCTGAGTGAATCTTCCCAGAAGGTTTCTAAGGTGGTTAACTTGATCAGTAACTTTACAACTCAGACGCAATTGCTAGCACTGAATGCAGCAATTGAAGCTACCAGGGCTGGTGAATATGGTCGCGGTTTTGTGGTTGTTGCTGAGGAGGTGCGTTCTTTGGCACGTCAGTCTGCTGATGCTGCGACAGAAATTGCGCAATTGGTGCAGGAAATTCAGCAAGGTACGGCTGAGGTATCAACAGTGATGGAGAAGGGCATTGAGCAAGTTGCCCAAGGAACCAATTTAGTCACTGATGCCCGCCAAACTCTCAATGCCATTGTGGAAGCTACAGCTCAAATTAGTTACCTAGTGGAAGGTATTACCAAGGCAACTCAGGTGCAGAACCAGGAGTGCCAATCAGTGACACAAACGATGAATGAGGTGGCAGCGATTGCTAACCAAACCTCTGAGGATTCTATCGAGATGTCTAACTCCTTTAAGGAGTTGCTGGCAATGGCTCAGAACCTCCAAACTAGTGCAGACCAGTTTAAGGTTAATTGAAGAAGGAGAAATCTGATTTTAAGTAATAAGTAATAAGTAATAAGTAATAAGTAATAATACGAATATTTCTATTTATTGCTTTTTACTTAAAGCTTATTACTTAAAAAGTAGTTGCTGCAAACATTGAGGTAATTGATATAGCTCCTGTAGCTCCTGTAAATCCTGTAACTGTAAATCCTGTAGTTCCTGTAAATCCTGTCTTGGGGATTGAGAGACTACTGAAGAAAAAATTTAAATTACCAATGAATAGTAACCAGAATATTCACGAGCAAGGTCTCCGCTACTTTCTCCAGGAAGCGCCGGAACTATTGCGAGTTTTAGAACAAGATTTGCTTAGTCTTCGCGAAGACTTTAGTCTTAAAAAAGTTCATAATCTGATGCGAATTACCCACACTCTTAAAGGTGCAGCGGCTAGTGTTGGGTTGGAGACAATCAAAAGTGTAGCTCATTCCTTAGAGGATATTTTCAAAGCCCTCTGCCAACCAGATTTGTCAATTGACTCAGAAGTTGAAGCCTTACTTTTTGAGGGTTTTGAATGTCTGCGCCTACCTTTAACAGCACAACTTACGGGAGGACAAGTCAATGATGCTGAGGTCCTTGATCGAACTGCTGCAGTTTTTGCCCAACTGCAAGAGAAGCTAGGAGACTTTTTTAGCCATGAGACTCATCTACCTTCTTCAGTAGAATTGGGCTTTGATGTTACTCATTCTATATTTGAAGTTGGGGTGACTCAGCGCTTGAAGGAGATTGCTGAAGCTCAACGCCATGGGGATCTACAAAAACTTGCTATTACTCTGAGAACTCAGGCGGAAGTTTTTCTCGGCTTAGCTGAATCCCTAAATTTAAAGGGGTTTGAAGCTATTGCCCAAGCTACAATTGCTGCCCTTGACAACTATCCAGAACAGTTAGAAACTATTGCTAGGCATGCTCTATCAGACTTTCTTGAAGGACAGGCGGCTGTGGTATCTGGCGATCGCAGCCAAGGCGGTAAACCTTCAGAAGTCCTGCAAAAACTAAGCAGATTGTCTAGCAGTGCCACTGAATTAGTTACCAAGCAGCATACTCAATCCCTAATCGCAAATTCTAAATCGGAAGAATCACAACATTTACCAGTTGATACTCAGGAGTCTGCAACTCAACCAGAACTTGGCTTGGTTGTGAGTAATTTAGATGACTCAGAATTGAGTATGGAGGTTTCGGCACAGCTTGACGAGTATGAATCAGAATACAACTCATCAGCTGACTCGCTCTTAGAAGCAATCTGGGGAGAACCAGAGCAATCCCATGCTCAAAATACTAGCGAATCTTCTGAAATTCCTGTTGAGAAGGAAGAAGTTTTATTCATCGATTCGATTACAAATGATTCTTTGTTGGGGGAAATAAACCAGAAACCACTACATAATTCGACCAACAATCAAGAACAATTAACCAATGAGCAATCACCAATCCCTAAACCAAACTATGTTTCTAAATCTTCCACAGTGCGGGTAAATGTTGAACATTTAGAGCAGCTAAATGATTCAATTGGAGAATTATTAACTAATCAAAACCGCCAGTCACTCCAGAGTGAAGAACTCAAGGCTGAGGTAAGAGTCTTGATTGAACGTCTCGATCAACATCGGAAACTACTAGCTCAACTCCATGACTTGTCTGAGAGTCTGTTCACTTTGCCAGAACGAAGGAGTAATAAAAAATGGGGAACGGAAAAGAACAAGCTTACTCTCTCTAGGCTGAAAATAGGCAAGGAAGCAGGGAGAATCCAGAACTGGGAGGAAATTTTTTCGTCTTTGGTTGCGAGTGAAAATTCGCCTTTGTCTAATCAAAACTACTTATTGCCGGAGCAGAGCAAGCATTTTGATTCCCTGGAACTGCAACGCTATAGCGAAGCACAAATTCTGATCGAGTCAGTTCTCGAAGACGCTGTGCAATTAGCAGAAGTAGCCGATGCTATTGATCTATTTGCAACGCACTCCCATCAGACTCTGGAAAAACAAAGTCGGTTATTAAATAGTAGCAGGGATGCCCTAATCGAAGCCCGAATGTTACCACTGGGGGAGATTTTTGGTCGTTTTCCCCGTGTCTTAGAGCAGTTGGAAATTCTGCACAATAAGCCAGTGGCACTGGAACTCGAAGGTACTGAAGTCTTGGTGGAGAAACTGGTAGCCCAGAAGCTTTATGAACCTCTATTACATTTAGTTCGCAATGCCTTTGACCACGGCATTGAGTCTCCTGAACATAGGCAACAACAAGGTAAACCGAATCAAGGTCAAATTTCTATCCGTGCCTACCATCAGGGTTCTAACCTAATGATTGCGGTTAGGGATGATGGTCAAGGGTTGAATTTTGAAGAGATTGTTCAACGGGCATTAGAAGAGCAACTGATCAGTACTCAACAGGCTAGTACTCTCGATGAAACTCAAATCAAGGATTTACTCTTTGAACCAGGCTTTTCTACCAATTCTGTAGTCAATGATCTTTCTGGACGAGGTATTGGTTTGGATGTGGTACGCACTCATTTGCGAGCCCTCAATGGTTCAGTCACCGTTGATTCTGAACCCGATAAAGGTACAACTTTCCTACTCCAAATTCCCCTGAGTCTGACAATTGCCGAATTACTCCTGTTTCAGGCTGGTGCTCACATTTATGCCTTGCTGGCAGACACGATTGAGCAAATCCTGATACCAGCACCCACTCATATTCAGTATTGGTCAGAGGGCAAAGCCCTACGCTGGGGTAAGGGTGTTGATGAGCGACTCATCCCAATTTATCAACTTGCGAAAGTCCTTGATTATCATTCTCCGGTTGGAGAACTTTTACTTTCTCCTAAGTTGCCGCCCTTTCTCAACCAGGAGCAATCGAATCCAGTTGTGATCATTCGCTCTGGGGAACAGCTTATGGGTTTGGAGGTAGATCAGTTGCTTGGAGACCAAGAATTAGTCATTCGTCCTTTAGGGGCAATGATTGCGCCACCTGAGTTTGTTTATGGAGGCAGTATTATGGCTGACGGCAGGCTGACGCTGGTACTTGATGGTTCAGCATTTATGCAGTACTTGTTTGAGCAGCATATTAATACAAGTAGTGAGAGCTTCGCTTTCGATAAGCCTAAGGTCAAACACCATAACTATAGGGCTAAGGCAACATATTACAACAATGCTTACGGCGATGTGGGCAGTTCCACAACCCCTAGACTGTCCTCGGCTCAACAGCAGCGGCAATTGCCAGCTGTGACTAGTGCTAACTTACCAGCAGTTGATCGAGATTTCTCACTAGGATCAGATAAAACTATTCTCCTGGTAGATGACTCAATCACAGTGCGCCAAACTCTAGCTATTACTCTCAAGCAATCTGGCTATCAGGTGATACAAGCCAGGGATGGTTATGAAGCAATTGAACAAATTAGGCACCATCAAAATATCGATTTGGTGATCTGTGATATCGAAATGCCTCGCCTGAATGGGTTTGAGTTCCTCAAACACCGCCAGCAAGACCCAAATTTAGTAGAGATTCCAGTGATGATGCTAACTTCCCGGAGTGGCAAAAAACATCGCTTGCTAGCTGAAGAGTTGGGGGCAACAGACTACATCACTAAGCCCTATCTAGAACACCAGTTTTTGATAAAGGTTGCTGATTTATTACAGAAGAACTTCAAATAGCTCATGGTTCATGGTACGCGCTCCGCGCATGCTGCGCAAACATGGTTCATTGGGTTGGTATTCCACAACTATCGAATAAGTAGTCGGACATAATTAAAATTAACTATGAGGAAGAGGGAGCAGGGAGCAGGGAGTAGGGAGTAGCAAGGGTTTGAGGACAAGTAATATTTCTTAATACAGCGAACAAAATTTATGTCTGACTACTTACCAACCCAATGAACAATCAACAATGAACTATGAACAGTCAATAATGAATAATCAACAATGAACAATCAACAATCCATAAAAACCGAAAAATTCATCGTCTTTAAGATTGCAGATTATCTCTTAGCACTCCCAATTGTGGATGTACTAAAGGTAGTATATTGCCCTCCTTTAGCTTACAGAGAATTCAAAAATATGGGGATTGTTCAGCTAGGTAAGCATACAGTTAGAGTTTTAAATTTATATGAGCAGTTCAGCTCAGATGGCGTATCTCAAATCTCCACTAACCATGATTTTCTCGTAATTACCAATTCTCTAGAGGGGGAACTATGGGGGATTGGAGTGCAGGAAACACCAAATTTAATGGATTTACCCCTAGAGAGTATGCAAAATCTCCCTAAGTTTGAAAGTCCGTCTGGTTTCCTTGAGTTATTCAGCTATAGTGCTGTTGTCTCCGATTCTGAAGTCACAAATACAATTTTTTTACTGGATCTGAAGCAAGCACTGAATGTTATTAATAATCCTCATCCACCTTCTATAAGTAATAAGTAATAAGTAATAAGTAATAAGTAATAAGTAATACTAATCATCGAAAATGGCTGGAGAGACGTTAAGTGAATTCCTGACAAAGTTTCAAAAACTGAGCAGGAATTTCTGGACACCCACCCCAGTGGAGGTGAATATAGGAAGCGTGCAGCTGATGCACTTGCCAGCCTTCAGTAGCTGCTTTAGTCTGCTCCTTGGATTCATATCCTTGTATCTTAAACAAAGGTTTTTCTGGCATTACTGTCAGTTGGGAACGATGAAATTCATGTCCCAAAACTGTTGCACCAGCTTTTAGTAGGGGGCTATCTTGAGTTGCTATTGCTTGTCTATATCCTAAAGTGAGACGCTTTGTCATCACTACTTTTGTCGGCAATACTCCTACCATTGACCAAGAGAAACCCTTAAAATCAGTCAAAAGTTGGCACAAATACATTAATCCACCGCACTCGGCATAAGTTGGTATCCCCCTAAAAATTAACACTCGTACGGCATCGAGAGCGCTGGTATTTTCTGCTAGTTGTTGGGCAAATACTTCGGGAAAACCGCCACCGAAGTAAAGTCCCTGAACATCTTTAGGCAAAGCAGTATCGGCAAGAGGACTCCAGAAAAATAACTCGGCCCCCAACTCTTGCAAGATATCAAGATTGTCCTGGTAGTAGAAACTAAAAGCGCGATCATTTGCTACTGCTATTCTGATTCCTGGTAAGGTGGCTTCTGTGAGTGGGTGAGAGTGTGTTTTTTCTTTCTCAATTGGAGTATAAATACCCTTTCTGTTTCCCGATAACTGTAGTTTTTCCCTACTTCCCTCCTCCTTCAGCAGTGGTAACAAATTTTCCCAGTCAAAGCAGCTGTTCCCTAGTTCAGCAAGTCTATCAATTAAAGCATCTAGCTCTGTTATTTCTGCTGTTGGGATTAAGCCCAGATGTCGATCTGGAATCTTAATATTATCTTGACGCCGCATTACTCCTAGTATAGGCAGTTGCAATGGTTCCAAAGCATCTTGGAGGAGTTGCAAATGGCGATCGCTACCGATGCGGTTAAGCACCAAACCTGCTATCTTAATTCTAGGGTCAAAGGATTGATAGCCATAGGCGATCGCTGCTACTGAGCGAGACAATCGGGAGCAATCGATTACCAATAGTACTGGTAGTTGTAACAACCGTGCTATATGAGCTGTACTCGCGAAATCATCTTTCCCAGACGCCCCGTCAAATAGTCCCATGACTCCTTCAATCAGAGCATAATCTACTCCCTGGAGATGACGATTAAAACATTCCTGAACATAAGCTTCAGAAGTCAACACCGGGTCTAAATTACGACAAGAACGCCCAGTAACCCGTTGATGAAACATCGGATCAATATAGTCTGGACCGACTTTAAAAGATTGTACGCTTCTACAAAACCTCGACAAAAATGATAGTAGGGCTAGGGTGACTGTTGTCTTGCCCACTCCGGAGCGCTCGCCAGCGATGACTAAAGCCATCTTAAATTTTAGTAAGGGACATCTAGAACAATGTTCTGGTTTTCACTTATTACTTATTACTTATTACTTATTACTTATTACTTAAAATCAGACTATTTGTAGAATTCTTTTTTCTATTTGAGATAAAATGTATCAAAAAGACTTGGGGGAGTCTAAGCCGCAGCGGTACGATAACTCCCCCAAAACCCCACATTTAGACTAAGCAGGGTTGCCAATTGAACTAACTTATTTGAGAATCTGGTCTGTTACCGCTAGACTTTCCTCATAGAGCATCTCGCGACCCCAGCGCTGTAGTTGCTGGGAGATCAATAAATCAGTCTTTTGGTCAAACAGGGGCGAAACCTGCTGAATACGGCACGATTGAGCACCGCCACCGGCTTCCATGCGCATGCAACCTGTTGTTTCCGAACACAATACTGTACAGCAGTCGGCTTCCATGTTGGTAGAACCCAGGCGCAAGCTAATCAAGTCGCCAGGAATATCTCCCACATCGGCTACCGGAATTCCTGCTAACTCTGCTTCCACTGTTCGTTGGTCAGCCGCTACAAATTGCACACGTCTAATGTCGTAATCACCTCCCTCTTGTTGGCAGGAAACGGGACGCCACTTGAGCCGAGAAGCCAACCAACCTAGAAACATTAGTGCCTGGGCTGGATTACCTTTTTCGTAATCAATGGTTACTTGGTCAACTTCTGTCAGGGCTGCACGACGTTCTGGTGGGTCAAAAGCCTCAGCGGTCAACTCTTGCCAGGGTGCTAAACGTCTCCAGTTGAGGTCAGCAATTGCAGTCCCCTGAGCCATCAGGCTATGCATCTGCAACAAGTCCGATTCTACGTCATTGAAAGAACTCGAATCGATGATCACGCTATTGCTCAAGCTTGAAAGTCGCTTGAACAGACCATATTCAGGATCAGGTGTACCCTTCCACCAGACAAATTTAGGTAGCTCGCCAATCATTAATTCGGTAATTAGACCGCCAATTCTTTCTAGGGCAGCAGCTGTACCGCTTAGAGAAATATATTCACAGCAAACGAGGCTACTTTGAGAATGTTTCTGAATCGGACAAGAAGCAGATACTTGAGCGGTAACGCCTTGATCGTCACCGAGGAGGGGAGAAAGGGCAATAATCCGACAGGGGTTGGCAGCGGCAATTGCATCGGCAATTCCTGAACCCTGGCGGTCTGGAGAATACTTAAGCCGTTCAGTATTATTTAATTCTCCATTCTTGAGTCTGCTGTCGTACTCATCCCGCAGTCTTTGTTTTGTACAATCGTCTGCTTTACCAGTTCTCAGGAGTCCATAGGTTTTTTGTGCAGCTTTCAGGGCTGAGAAAGTGCGAGGACCTGCAATTCCGTCAATAGTGCCAGTGTAATATCCTAGTGCTGCCAGCAACTGCTGGGTTTCGTCTGGCTCATAAATCACCAGAGTAAAAGTCGTTGCCCGCATGGCATATGGAGATTCACCGTGTTCACCAGCAGCACCATAGCTCTGCCAGATTTGATGAAGTTCCGCCTCAATATCAGTTAATGAAACATCTTTTGGCGATTGTATGGAAACAACTGGAGGTGATTTTGTAGTCATATCAGTTAGGGTTTGCTAGTGGTTGGTTATTGGTCATTGTTGATTAGTTATTGGTTATTGGTTTAGTAACAAACCACCAAGAACTAATGACTCATGACTACTGTAGTTAAGGTCTGCGCCAACGGCGTCCATCACGATTAACTAAAAGTTCTGCCTCGGCTGGCTCCCAGGTTCCAGCTTCGTATTGTGGAATTGAACTGGGATCAGCTGGTGCTTCCCAAGCTGCTAGTGCTGGGGTTACAACTCGCCAAGCTTCTTCGACTTCATCAGCACGGGTAAATAAGGTTTGGTCTCCAAGCATACAGTCTAATAACAAGCGTTTATAGGCTTCACCCGTTTTCACGCCGAAGGAAGAACCATAGCTGAAATCCATATCCACAGTGCGAGTGCGCAAATCAGCTCCAGGCATTTTGGCTTCAAAACGCAGAGAAATTCCCTCATTGGGCTGTAGACGCATGGTTAGCACGTTAGGGCTAGTCTGCTGGGCGGCAGATTGGAAAATCAATAAGGGAACTTCACGAAACTGAATTGCAATTTCGCTTACTTTCTTAGGCATGCGCTTGCCTGTTCGTAGGTAGAAGGGAACACCCTGCCAACGCCAGTTATCGATCATTAACTTCATCGCTACGTAGGTTGGGTTAATCGAGTTGGGGTCAACCCCTGGCTCCTGGCGATACCCAGGTACTTGCTTGCCCTTCATCCAACCAGCAGAATACTGACCTCTGATTGCTGAATTTTCTAAGTTATTGATATCTGCCAGGTGAGTGGCTTGAATTACTTTCACCTTCTCGGCGCGGATGCTGTCGGCATCTAGAGCGTTTGGTGCCTCCATTGCTGTCAGGCAAAACAGCTGCATCAAGTGGTTTTGTACCATATCCCGCAGGGCACCGGAGGTTTCGTAATAACCAGCTCGATCCTCGACACCCACTGTTTCTGCCACTGTAATTTGCACGTGGTCAACAAATTGGCGATTCCACAGGGGTTCAAAGATGGCGTTGGCAAAGCGGAAAACTAACAGATTTTGAACTGTTTCTTTGCCCAGATAGTGGTCAATGCGGTAAATCTGCTCTTCTTTGCAAACTTTTTGCACGACGCGGTTGAGGGTTTGTGCTGAAGTCAAATCTCTACCGAAGGGCTTTTCAATCACCAGACGGTGTTTGAGAGGGTCATTAATCATCCCTGCTCCTCCCAACTGCCGGATGGCTTCTGGGAAGAATTTGGGGGCAACTGAGAGGTAAAATGCTCGGTTGCCTCGTGTTCCGCGTTTGCCGTCTAGTTCTCCTAAGAAGGCTTTGAGCTTCTGATAGCTTTCTGGTTGATCGATATTACCTGAGCAGTAGTACAATCCTTGGGCAAAGTCTTCCCAGATTTCCTCAGCGCCAATGCCATCGGAAAATTCCTCTAGGCCCTCGCGCATCTGCTCACGGAAGTATTCATGGCTCCAGTCCCGACGTGCTACGCCGACAATGGTGATTTCCGGTGGTAGGCGTCTTTCTTGTTTGAGCTGGTAAATTGATGGTACCAGTTTGCGTTTGGTCAGGTCTCCAGAAGCGCCAAAAATTACCAGTATCATTGGTTCCGGCGTCCGTTCCTGTTGTAAACCAACCCGCAGGGGATTTTCGAGTAGAGTGACCATAGAATTACAAGTTGTTGTTAGTTGTTAGTTGTTGGTTGTTTGCGGTTAGTTGCTATCAACCCCAGTCAAGACTTTTTAGAGAGTAAGCTTTGTAGCTTTGGGTTCAATCAACTGATTAGATTTCAGTATTTCGCCTTGGCTGATGTTGTTAGTCTAGTTATCAATAGCTGTTAGTCATGGTTTATATAGCAGTGCTCAAAGGTATGAGGTACTAAGCTCTAGGTTTTAGATAATACGAAATAGGTAAGAAGATTAAATATACCTCACTTAAACGAGAACTGCTATAAATCATTAGCCCGAAAAAGCTGATCACTTTCTCTGGTTTAATAACTAAACTTTAATTATACTGTTGCCAATTGTTTAACTTTGGCTTCTAAAGAAAACATTAAAGATTCAAAGGGTTTAACGAATTTGTCGATACCTTCTTCAAGGAGTTGCTCCATAACTTGCTCTAGATTAATGTTGATATCGTCATCATTGAGACTGGCGATCAATTGCTGGGCTTCTTCAACACCAGTTTCAATGCGGTTAGCGGGAGAACAGTGGTCTGCACAGGCTTCAATGGTATTGGGTGGCAGTGTATTGACGGTATTAGCTCCAACTAGCTCATCTACGTACATAACATCACTGTATTCAGGGTTTTTTGTGCTGGTGCTTGCCCACAATAGCCGTTGAACACTGGCTCCTTTTGCTGATAGAGCCTGCCAACGTTGGCTTTGAATGATTTGCTTGTACTCCTGGTAGGCTATCTTGGCATTAGCGATCGCAATTTTGCCTTTAAGGTATTGCAGTTGCTCGGTCCGACTCGGCTCATCAGTTCTTTCTTGGAGTTTTTTCTCGATCATGCCATCAATCTTGGTATCAATCCGGCTTAGGAAGAAGCTGGCAACTGAAGCAATTTTACTGATCTCTTTACCTTCAGCTACTCGTGCCTCCAAACCTCGGATATAGGCCCAAGCCGTGTCAATGTAACTCTGCACTGAGAATAGCAGGGTCACATTAACGTTGATCCCTTCGCTGATCACTCGTTCTACTGCAGGTAAGCCCTCAGGCGTCCCCGGAATCTTGAGCATCAAGTTCTCCCTACCAATCGCCTGATAATAGCGTATGGCTTCGGTGATAGTTGTTTCTGTATCCTTGGCTATAGTCGGTGGCACTTCAATACTGACGTAGCCGTCAAGTCCATTGGTGGTCTCATATACTGGCTTGAAGATGTCGCAGGCACGGCGAATATCATCAAAGACTAAAGATTCATAAATTTCCATAACCGACTTGTTGGCCCTGAGGCTTGCCTCAATCCCTTGGTCATAGATAGCATTACCAGCAATTGCTTTTTCAAAGATTGCTGGATTAGAGGTGATACCACGAATACCCTTCTCAACAATTAGGCCTTTGAGTTCTCCCGACTCAATAATGGTACGGCTGAGATTATCCATCCAGATACTCTGACTGTAATTTTGTTCAATTTGGAAGAGGGGATTAGTATTTGCAGCTATCATTACTTAATTTCTACTAATGTTTAATAGTAATTAATTGATTGGTAATTAGTCATTCAAATAGACGACTAATTACCAGTAATCGATCTGTTCTAGGAACTAGCAACTACGGCTTCTTGAGAAGCCCTTGCCCGGTCCTGAATAAATGATTCAACCAGATTTACATCCTCTGTGCTACCGATAATTAAAGGTGTGCGAGCATGCAAAGCATCTGGCACGACATCCAAAATCCTTTTAACTCCTGTACTTGCTCTGCCACCAGCTTGTTCAATTAAAAAAGCCAGGGGAGCAGATTCGTAAAGTAGGCGCAACTTCCCTTCTGGTTTCTTCAAGGTCCCTGGATAGAGGAAGACGCCACCCTGAAACAAAATTCGGTGAAAATCCCCCACTAGTGCACCGCTGTAACGGGCAGTATATCCTTCATGGCGATGGACGTAGCGAATGTAGTCTCGGATTGACTCTTCCCACTGCCAGAAGTTACCTTCATTAGTGCTATAAACAGGACCGTGGTCTGGCACTTGAATGTTTTCACTCGCCAGGATAAACTCGCCTAAGCTAGGGTCAAGAACGAAAGCATGAACACCAGTCCCTATGGAGTAAACTAGCATTGTACTCGGTCCATAGAGAACGTAACCAGCAGCAATTTGCTCATGCCCTTGCTGTAGTAAATCACAGGCATCGCAGTCGCTGTCATTTCCTTCTTGCTTGCGAATCGCGAAAATTGCACCAACATTCAAATTGATGTCCACATTCGAGGAACCATCAATAGGATCGTAGAGGAGGGTATAACGTCCAATCGGGCAGTTTTCCGGGAGGTAGTAAGGTTTGTCCATTTCCTCGGAAGCCATGCGGCAGACAAGACCACTTTGTTTAAATACTGAAATAAAGACATCATTAGCATAGGTGTCCATTTTTTTTACGGACTCTCCTTGCACATTGACTGTACCCGTAAATCCTAAAGCTCCTTCCACTAAACCAGCGCGGCTTAAGCGTCTAGAGATCAGTTTCGCTGCCAAGGCAATGCGATTCATAATCGCACTAAGGTCTTGTGCCTCTGCTGAGAAACTCTGTAACTGCTGTAGAACGTGACGGGACAAGGTTGTGCAATCACGATCAAGGGAATGTTCTTGAGCTAAAGGTTGATCTACATCTGCCATAACTTTTTTCCTCCCTGATGGGTTACTCACCTAGTTGAGAAAGGGGTGCCGGGATATAGGTTTAAGTGTAAATGCTTTAAATTACAGATAAAAATATCAAAAAGATTGTATGCCGGCACTCTATATCCCTCCATAACTCTATACTGTCTGACGGCATATAAATTTTAAAAATTAATTATT
>JAAHGS010000078.1 GCA_010692645.1 Symploca sp. SIO2E9 | reverse complement strand
GGAGAGGGGGAGACACGGAGAGGGGGAGACACGGAGAGGGGGAGACACGGAGAGGGGGAGACACGGAGAGGGGGGACGTTTTTATGATGGGCAATTAGACGGATTTGATATAAACTCATTGTTTCTAGGCCAATGAACAATGAACAATGAACAATGAACAATGATCATCACTCAGGAAAGAATAATTGTTGACAAGGTACGTAAAGACTTCCCCATTTTGCACCAGGAAGTCAACGGCAAACCTCTGCTTTACCTTGATAATGCCGCAACTTCACAAAAACCGATAGTAGTACTCGATACTCTGCGCCGCTACTATGAACAGGACAATTCTAATGTGCATCGGGGCGCTCACACCCTCAGTGCTAGAGCCACAGATGCCTATGAGGGTGCTAGGGACAAAGTTGCCAAGTTCGTTAATGCGGCTTCGCGGCAGGAGATTGTTTTTACCCGTAATGCTACAGAAGCGATTAACTTAGTTGCCTACAGCTGGGGTTTGCATAATTTGCAGCCAGGAGATGAGATTATTCTCTCTGTAATCGAACACCATAGTAATATTGTTCCTTGGCAAATTATCGCTCAAAAAACTGGTGCGGTGATTAAATATGTGGGATTGACAGAGAATGAGGAGTTTGACTTAGAACAGTTTAAGTCTCTGATTTCTCAAAAGACCAAACTGGTAAGTGTGGTGCATGTCTCTAATACCTTGGGCTGTATTAACCCAGTCGAACAAATAATTGCGATCGCACACCAACAGGGAGCTAAAGTATTAATTGACGCTTGTCAGAGTATTCCCCATCTGCCGATTAATGTCCAAGCTATGGATTGCGATTGGTTAGTGGCATCTGGACACAAAATGTGTGCCCCCACTGGTATTGGCTTCCTGTATGGGAAAGAGGAATTATTGGAGGCAATGCCTCCGTTTCTAGGTGGTGGCGAGATGATTGCCGAAGTTTTCCTAGAGTATTCAACTTATGGAGAATTACCCCATAAATTTGAAGCAGGAACACCTGCAATTGCTGAAGCGATCGCACTTGGTGCTGCGGTAGACTATTTGAGTGGTTTGGGTATGGAAAATATCCATGCCTATGAAGAGGAATTAACTGCTTATTTATTTAAGTACCTAGGCGGCATTCCGGAAGTGAGAATTTATGGACCGCAACCGACAGCAGATGGTAAAGGCAGGGCTGCACTGGCATCTTTCGCAGTGGAAGGATTAGACTCTAGTGATATAGCTACGATGCTTGATCAAGAAGGTGTCGCGATTCGTTCTGGTCATCACTGCACTCAACCCTTACACCGAGTTTTAGGGATTTCAGGTACAGCACGAGCCAGTATATATTTCTATAATACGCGAAAAGAGATTGATGCGTTTATTGTGGCGCTCAAGGAGACTATTGAGTTTTTCAGAACTGTCACCGATTGAGTGAGGATAGTATCAATCTAGATGAAAAGAATTCCTAGCTTTAACTCTTGGGTTACCTGTCCCCAACCCAATCCGACTGCAAAACTGCGACTATTCTGTTTCCACTATGCTGGTGGTAGAGCTTTGAGTTTTAACACCTGGGCAAAAAATATACCTTCCTATATTGAGGTTTGTCCTATCGAACTTCCTGGGCGCGGAATGCGATTCATCCAGCCTCCCTTCACTCGGCTTGAACCTCTAATTGAGGCTCTAGAGAAAGCTCTACTTCCTCTACTTGATAAACCCTTTGCCTTCTTTGGTCACAGTATGGGCGCAGTTGTTAGTTTTGAGCTTGCTCGACTATTTCGCAGAAATGGTCATAGGAGTCCAGTACATATATTAGTCTCTGGTCGCCGTGCTCCTCAAATTGTCGATCCAGACCCCCCCCTTCATGCTTTACCAGAAGCAGAATTCTTACAGGAACTACGCCGCTATAATGGCACACCCCAAGAAATACTCAATAATACTGAACTAATACAACTGTTGCTACCAACACTGCGGGCAGATTTTGCAGTACTTGAAACTTACGCCTACGCTACTGAAGCGCCACTAGATTGTCCCATTACTGCCTTTGGTGGCTGGCAGGATTGGAAAGCTAGTGCTGATGATTTGGAAGCATGGCGAGAGCAAACCAAAGCTGCCTTTTCAGTTGAGATGTTTCCTGGAGATCATTTCTTTCTTCACTCATCTGAGTCACTTGTGCTAAATTCAGTAAACCAAAAATTGCATTGCTATTGCTAGCGTCCTTAACCAATGAGTTATGTTAGAAGTTAAACTGGCGCGACAGCAGATAAGGTTGCCATGAGAAAGGTTTTACTATTGTCTTTATTTGTGCTAGGCCTGGGTTTTGCCCTATTTAACTTCAAAGGTCTAGCACATCAAGGCAAATTTGATTCAATCGTGCTGGATTTCCGCGAGGATATCCCAGCAGCCCAACTTACTGAGCAATTAGAAGAAATTGCTCAAAAATACAACGTCGATCCCCACCTCAATAGTCTATTTTCGGTTGCTGACAATATTTATATTGTAGAAGGCGACAAACAATTACTTAAAGCTCTCAAGAATTCTGGGCTTTCTAAGCAAACGGAATATATTGAGCCTAATTATCTCTATCGTCTGCCAGAACCTCCAGAACACAATTGTTCAGACAGCTCATCTGAGCCATATAGTGATTATCCCACCAATCCAACCTTCATTAGTCCCAACGACCCTTACTATAGCCAGCAATGGAACCTACGCAGCATTAATATCGAATCTGCATGGGAAGAAACCAAGGGTAGTGGCATTACTGTGGCAGTAATTGACACTGGCGTGACAAATGTCCCAGACTTGAAAGATACTAAATTTGTCAAAGGCTACGACTTTGTTAACGACAGAGTCGAGGCAAAAGATGATTTTGGGCATGGTACTCACGTTGCTGGAACAATCGCCCAAACTACTAACAACGGTTATGGTGTTGCTGGTATAGCCTACGAAGCCAACATCATGCCTATCAAAGTATTGAGTTCCAGTGGTGGGGGTACTGTTGCCGATATTGCCGAAGCGATTCGCTTTGCTGCTGACAATGGTGCCGACGTGATCAATCTGAGTCTAGGCGGTGCTGGCGAGAGCAAACTGATGGCAGAAGCGATCAACTATGCCTACGATAAAGGTGTTGTAATTGTGGCAGCAGCTGGTAACTCAAACCAAAATGCCTCCTCTTACCCCGCACGTTATCCCAAAGTAATCAGCGTCTCTGCTATCGATGCCTCCGGTATCAAAGCCCCCTACTCCAACTTTGGCGCTGGCGTAGATATCTCAGCCCCTGGTGGCAGTGAAGCTGGTAAGATTCTACAAGAAACCATCAACCCCAATACAGGTCAGCCAACCTTTGCTGGTTACCAAGGTACTAGCATGGCTGCTCCCCACGTTGCTGCTGTGGCAGCGTTAGTCAAAGCTAGCGGTGTCAACGAACCAGCAGAAATTTTGAGTGTCCTTAAGCAATCTACCCGCCGCATTGAAAAAGACCCCCTCAACCACTTTGGTGCCGGACATTTGGATGCGGCAGCAGCAGTGAAACTTGCCCTCAGGGGACAAATTACCTTCCGCGATTTCTTCCATTGGCTAAGGGATAATGGTTATCTCAATCCCCGCTTCTGGATTGACGGCGGTACCATTGCATTGTTGCCAAAAGTGGCGATGGTTTTGGGTTCTTACCTCCTAGCCTGGTTATTGCGCAATTATTTCCCCTTTGGCTGGAATTGGCCCCTCTCTTTTGGTCTAGTTGCTGGCAGCAGTGGCTTATTTTTCCTGCAAAGTTTTTACATCTTTGACTTGCCCCAATGGCCTTTCCGAGTTATGGGCAGTTCTATCCCAGAATTAGGTAACACCATCCAAGCTAGCAGCGCCTTAAACCCCATTTTCGCCAGCGTGTTGATTCCTTTGGGATTAATAGTGTTACTCTTAGGACATTCTAAATGGAAGTGGCTGGCAATCGGTTCTGCTCTAGGAGTTGCTAGTTGTTTGGCTGTAAGCGCTGTAGCTTCACCAAGTCTCTTGTGGCTTGGCAGTGGAATTTTTGCTCGTGGTTTTTTGCTTACTAATGCCTTACTCTGTTTTGGACTCGCCTACTTAGCTAGTAAAGGGGAAGGACAGTTGATAAGTTAAGGAGGGTGTAGGGTAAGAGGGTGTAGGCTGTAGAAATAGAAAAAGATCCTGATTGAGTCCCCTTCCTTGTTCCCCTGTGTACATGAAACCAATTAGATGGGTGACAGCTTATGAGTTTTAGCGTTACTGGCGTTATTGAACGTCAAGAATTCGGAGCTGCTGTCTGGGCATTAGTAACAGAAACCGGAGAAACCTATGAACTTAAGGATGCACCGGCAGAGTTACAATACTCGCAACTGAAAGTGAAAGTCGAAGGAGAAATCAGGGAAGATATCATGACCATCGCCATGATTGGTCCTGTGCTGGAGGTTAAATCCTTTGAAATATTAGAGTAGTACCAAGGAGGTTTGGCAGTGCTAGGATCTAATCAGAAGCAGCAGTGGCTGCCTCCTACTTGAGAGGCAAGATTTTGGCATGAGGAGTTGAACTAGGTTTTAGGTCTTAGGTTGTAGAAAATCTAAGACCTTAAAGCCTAACGCCTTCTTATTAAACCAAAGTTGGAACACTTGCGAAGAAACAATTGCTCTTGGCAAGAAGATAACCACAGGAGTGCTTGCTAATTGGTAAGATAAATAACATGGAGTTATTAGCTAAGGGCAAAACTTACCAAGAATAACTAAAAATAGAAATATTTTTTTATCTGTCAACAAGTAATGCTAATAAAATAGGTGACAGCTTATCTCGGCTATAGCTGTTGGGATAACGAAAAAATCCCCGGCTCAAACCGGTGAGCCTGGGACTATTAATCAGGGTGCATCTACCATTTCACTAATACAAGGTTGTTCACGACTATCCGGAAAAATTTAAAAAAATCTCACCACAATCTAAAACTTAAACTTGTGGTGGTCACTTACTCCCGAACTGCTGTTTTAGGAAACTTTCATTTACTCAAATCAATCAAGATTATTTGTAAGCCATAATACTAAACACTCAAGAATTTTTCGGAAGCAGCTAATGCCCTTGACATTGAGCAAAATTCACCATATGGCAACAGTGGCACAGGAATTCCATATCTCCGCTACTCCCCTAGGGGAAGACGAATATCTGGTGCGTATCGAACGAGTAGCACCAGGAGTTCCACTGGCAGAAGAGCGAGTGCGCTGGCCTGTGGAAGATTGGCTCTCTCAAGCGCGGAAGTTGATGAATGACCCGCTGATGGATGTCTTACAAGGTAATGCTTCCTTCCTGCGAGACAGTTTTTTTTCTCCGGCGGGAGATGTTCAAGTAAGTCCCTCCTCTCTTAACTTAGTAGCGCTGGGTGAGCAACTCTACGATTCTCTGTTTCAAGGCAGCTTGCGAGATAGCTGGATGATGGCGCAAGCAGTTGCCCAAAACAAGGGAGAAGTGTTGCGACTGCGTTTAGGATTGAAAGGGACACGCTTACCCCGTCTACCTTGGGAAGTGCTGCACGCAGATGATCGTCCCCTAGCAACGGGAACCGATGTCGCTTTCTCCCGCTACCAGATGGGTACACGGCTAATGCCCCCAGTGCGGACACTTTCTTCTTCAAGTAACCACAACTTGAAGATTTTAATGGTAATTGCTGGTCCTAGTGATCAAGAAAGTTTAGAATTAGCACAAGAAGCAGCTCACCTACAAGAAGAACTCCGCCGCCGTTCCCCCAACGGACCACCTGCAATTGAACTGACAATCCTGGAACAGCCAGGGCGTGAACAACTCACCCAAGCTCTAGAACAAGGTCATTATCAAGTTTTCCACTATGCAGGTCATTCTAACCTTGGGGAATCTGGTGGCGATGTCTACCTAGTCAGCAACAAAACTGGTCTGACTGAAACCTTAAATGGCGAAGACTTAGCAGGATTGCTAGTAAATAACGGTATCCAGTTGGCAGTATTTAACTCCTGTCGTGGTGCCTATACAGCAGCCTCAGATCACCAGTCAAGCCCTAAGGAGGGTAACTTAGCTGGAGCGATGGTGAAGCGTGGAATTCCTGGTGTTCTGGCAATGGCAGAGCGGATTCCTGATGAGGTAGCCCTAACACTGACACGATTACTTTACCGCAATCTCAATCAAGGTTATCCCATCGATCTGAGCCTTTCTCGGGCGCGGCAGGGATTAGTTTCTGCTTACGGTTCTAACCAATTGTATTGGGCTCTGCCGATTCTGTATTTGCATTCAGAATTTCACGGTTTCCTTACCAATATTGATCAGGCAACCTATAATCAGGGAGAAATTTTGAGGCTGCCGGAGCCACTGGAAACTTCCCTACCTGCAAACAGGGAAGAGGCATTATTCACACCACCAGCCCTCAATCCTAGGGAGTTTCCCGATGTTGAGGATGACTCTTTAATCTCATCAATGTCAGAGTTAGGTGAGTATGATTACGAGAATTTAGAGCCAGAGGAAACCGAAGCCGACTTTATTAGGAGTTTACTCAACGATCTCAATTCCGAATCGGCTGAGAGTGAGCCAGTAGAGAATGAGCCAGTAGCATCCAACTCTTTGGAGTATCTGCCTCTAGGGAAATCCGATGCTAACTCTGAACAATTTACAGTTAATCCTAAGGACTCACCAACCTCTCTAGACCAAGAATCAGCAGTAACAGCCCCTGTCACCACATCTGATACAGCTTCTCCACCAATACCTCAAAGCTCTGCAATTCCTACCCAAACTCCGAGGTCAAGCCAATCAAGAGTTTCCAAACCATGGTGGCAAGAATTACGCAGCGCACCGAAATCGTGGATTGGATTAGGGTTAACTGGTATTGTAGCCTTCTTCATATTGGGATTTTGGTTATTCCAGAACCGCCAGCCCTCACCAGAGCAATTGTTGACTCAGGCAGAATCCTCAGTAGTAGATATCCCGCCGCTAAAGCCAAGTCCTGATCTTAACAAAGCTGACACTAAAACAGTTACAGCCCATGCGATTGAACAGTTTAGCCAGGGTAATATTATTCCTGGGGGAAAGGCAACAGAAGCCCTGTTAGAGCGCTCAGCATTGCCCTCAGCCACTGCTGCCCTTGCTGCTGTTCCTAAATCGCAACTCGATAACCCGACTGTGAGTTTTCTGAGAGGACGTCTAGCATGGCAGTCTATTATAACTGGCAGTAAGGAATTCAATTTGGATGATGCCAGACGCTATTGGGAAACTGCTATTAAAGCGCAACCAGACTCTTGGCATTACCAAAACGCTCTAGGCTTTGCATACTACACTGAAGGCAAGTTCGAGAGAGCTAATAATTCCTGGTTGAAGGCGTTGAGTCTAATCGATCAGGCGCAAGTTGAGGCAGATCTCAAAGGAGAGGAAGCTAAAAGAGAAGCCCTGACTACCTATGCAGGTTTAGCATTGGGAATGTGGCGCTCTGCAGAGGAACAGACAGAACCGCAGAAGCGGAAAAAGCTCTTGAATAAATCACTGCAAATGCGCCAAAAAGTCATGACAGATGACCCCCTTAACTTCCAACCTGAAGCCCTAGGTAAAAATTGGCTTTGGTCAGAGCAAACAATCAAAGATTGGCAATCGCTTTTGGCAATTAACAATTAACTTTAGCAACTTACCAGAGAGCTACCGCCACTAATCACCGCGTACTTTACCACGCATTATAGAAGTCAGAGAACGACGCTTGCGCAAATCCATCAAATCAACGAGTTTCTCTTCTGTTAAATCTAGGGAATGGTTCTGCTCTGGCGGTAAAACTGTTATCTGAGCTATTGGTTGATCTGCTGTCGGTACTATAGTCTCGAATACAGGTTGCTTAGCAGCTGTTTGAGGTTTTCTGGGAACTGGGCGGGGCTTTTTAGCCGAAGAGCGCCGTTTTTTGTGGGCAGGGGGAGAAGCTTCGTTTCGAGGGGAGGGAATAAGGGGAAGAGTTTCTGCAACTGGACTCGAAAACGTCCTCTTGTCCCTAATTTGTCTTTGTTTCCCTAATTTGCCCCTTTGTTCCCTAATTTTTGTAGGTGTATGCTTTATAGGCGTCTGTTTGAACTCTGTTGAGTTTTTTCGACGCTGGCTTGATTGTTTCAGAGCTTGAATTACCAATAAAGAAACCCCTGCACACCCTAAGGTAAGAGTACCCAACAAAGACACTGATAAATCTTCTTTCGTCTGTGATTGCCGAATTGTTGTGAAAGTGGGTGTTGACTTAGAAGCTTCCTTAATAATTGGTTGCTCTATTGGACCAGGCTTGATCAGACCAATCGCTGCTACAGTGCCAACCAATACCAGGAACGCCCAAAGACCAGTCCAAAAGGCGATCGGATGGCGATTGATCAGCTGCTGTAGAGGCTGTAGACGATTTTGCTGGTCTAGATGATTATCTGAGGAGTTGAGCATCGACGCCTTCAACAGTCAGGACAAAATTCAAAAAGTGAGCAGTCGCTCTTGCAAAGGGCATATATCTCCAACCAAATTGAATTATACCACGACTAAGCTTTGACACATTTAACCAGCATCTTTGTTCCCTTCCTTATCCCAGAATCCTTAGACCTCTTGCATAAATCCCGAGCAACCCCTCCCCAGCCCTGCCCTGCCAGGAGAGGGAGCAAGATTTTTTCCCCCCGCATCGGGTCGATTGAGGGGGGTCAATTCTACTTTTGCAAGAGGTTTCTTCTGCCTTCCCTTGACAACTATTGCAGATGCGCTACAGTAACAGCGCATATAGTAATGGAAAGGAGGACAATGGAGGTAGAGCTAACGCCTACAATCGGTATCGGAAATTACAATCGAGACAACGAGCACTCCCAGGCACCAGTTGCAGAAAACCAGGAGCAGGTGACAGAGATATCTAAATCCTGGACAATTGAGGATAGTGAGAAGATCTACCGAATTGAGGGATGGGGGGAACCATACTTTTCAATCAATGCTGCTGGTCATGTCACGGTTTCTCCCAAAGGCGATCGCGGTGGTTCTCTAGACTTATTGGAACTTATTGTTGCTCTCAAACAGCGTAATTTGGGATTACCACTGTTAATTCGTTTTTCTGATATTTTGGCAGACCGCATTGAACGGTTACATGCTTGTTTTGCCAAAGCGATCGCCCGCTACAAATACCCAGGTACTTACCTGGGAGCTTTCCCGATTAAATGTAATCAGCATCGACATCTGGTTGAGGATTTGGTGAGATTTGGTCAACCCTACCAATTTGCTCTGGAAGTTGGTTCCAAACCAGAATTAATGATTGCCTTGGCAACCTTGAAGACGCCAGATGCCCTACTAATCTGCAATGGCTACAAAGACAGGGAATACATTGAAACGGCATTGCTAGCAATGCGCTTAGGACAAAAACCAGTAATTGTCATCGAACAAGTAGAAGAAGTACACCTGGTAATGAGGGCAGCACTAGCTCTTGAAATTGAACCGGTCATCGGTCTACGGGCAAAGCTGAGTACACAAGGCACTGGTCGTTGGGGGCAATCCACGGGCGATCGCGCTAAATTTGGTCTAACGATTCCTGAGATACTTACCTGCGTTGAGCAACTACGGGATGCCGGAAACCTTAGTTACTTGCAGTTGTTGCATTTTCACATTGGCTCTCAAATCTCCGCAATCAGCGCCATCAAAGACGCTATCCGAGAAGCCAGTCAAATTTATATTGAGCTTTGTGCTTTGGGTGCCAATATGCACTATCTTGATGTCGGGGGAGGTTTAGCCGTAGATTATGATGGCTCCAAGACTAACTTCCATGCCTCAAAAAACTACAACATGCAGAACTATGCCAATGATATAGTTGCTGCTGTTAAAGATGCTTGCATGGCGCGTCAACTACCAGCACCAGTGCTGATTAGTGAGAGTGGTAGAGCAATTGTTTCTCATCAGTCGGTGCTAATTTTCAACGTACTTAGCACCAGTGATGTCCCTTCAGAAACAGTTACACCCGTAAAGGAAACAGAGCATCTAATTATTCGTAACCTTTGGGAGACTTACTATACAATCAGCGTTGAGAATTACCAGGAAGCCTATCACGACGCCATCCAGTTTAATGAAGAAGCCAAAAGCCTTTTTAGTCTTGGCTACCTCAGCATCACCGAACGTGCTCAAGCAGAACGGCTCTATTGGTCATGCTGCCAGAAAATTCTTGAAATTACCAAGACTCAGGACTATGTACCCGATGACTTGGAAGAACTCGAAAAAATCATGGCATCAATTTATTACGTTAATCTTTCTGTCTTTCAATCTGTGCCTGATGCCTGGGCAATTAACCAGTTATTTCCGATTATGCCCATCCACCGATTGGATGAAGAACCAACACGCCTGGGTATCCTAGCTGATCTTACTTGCGATAGCGATGGTAAAATCGACCAATTTATCGACCTGCGGGATGTAAAATCGGTGCTGGAATTACACGAGTTGCGGGAAGTAGGGGAAAACTTGCCAGAGTCAGAGTTTGGGAATAATTGTTCTGGCATCATCGACTGTTGTCAAAAAAAATCCCCATCTCCAAGCAAGAGTCTAGAAATAAGCCAAAATCAAAAATCGAAACAACCTTATTATTTAGGTCTTTTCCTTGGCGGTGCTTACCAAGAGATTATGGGCAATTTACACAATCTTTTTGGTGAGATTAATGCTGTCCATATCCGGTTAACACCCAGAGGCTATGAGATTGAACAGGTTGTTAAGGGAGACACGGCGGCCCAAGTCCTAAGTTACGTTCAGTATGAGGCAGAGGATTTGGTAGAGAGTATCCGCCGCCGCGCTGAGCAAGCCCTGCAAGAGCACCAAATCACTCTTGCACAATCTCAACGGCTTCTGCAAAACTATGAGAAGAGTCTGAGCAGCTACACTTACTTGAATTAAAGGTTAGCAGATTCACTTTGAAATCCCAACACAGCCTACTAGAGCAGCGTAGAAGTTGAGAGCCACTTTCAGCGAAGCGTTGGATGAAAATGACTCAAACCATCCACGTTTCTTTTCGCTAACCCCACCTAAATCAAAAATTTTAGGTGGGGACTTCGCTCAACTTTTTTGTTCAACCTTCAAACCAAAACTTAAGTCTCACTGCCGAGCAGTTCTGCAATTGCCTGCCTCTCTGCCGGTTCTTGAGATGGCAAGGTTCTACGGGTGTCGGTAATTAACCAATCGAGGGCAGCTGCCTGAACATCAATGGTGGCACCAGTCTTATCAACGCAGTAGCGTCCAAACACCAATTTATCCACCAATCGCACCCCTGCTCCTAAACGGGAGTACTCAAAGATAACGCTATTCTCAACAGTTGCGCCACTACAAATCCAACAATTGGGACCAATCATCGTCGGACCAACAATCTTTGCCCCATCTTCAATATGAGTCATACCGCCAATATAAACGGGGCCTTGGATATCAACCTTGTCCCAATTTACTGCTACATTTAAGCCCGTATAGATTCCTGGAGCAACTTGTTTACCTGGAATCGATACATTTTTAATGTCTCCCTGCAATACACCTCGAACTGCCCGCCAGTAATCTGGCACCTTACCAATGTCAACCCACTGGAAATCCATTGAGGTTGCATAAAAAGGCGCGCCGATTTCCACGAGCTTGGGAAAGAGTTCACCACCGATGTCATATTCTTGACCAGAGGGTATGTAATCCAATACCTCTGGCTCAAAAATATAAATGCCTGTGTTGATATTAGTACTGAGTGCTTCTTCAACCGAGGGCTTTTCCTGAAAACTTTGAACCC
Source organism: Symploca sp. SIO2E9 (assembly GCA_010692645.1). Classification (GTDB taxonomy): domain Bacteria; phylum Cyanobacteriota; class Cyanobacteriia; order Cyanobacteriales; family Coleofasciculaceae; genus SIO3C6. Next base: position 16,261 of record JAAHGS010000078.1, on the reverse strand, counting down.
TTCCTTTCTCATCAGTGACAACGACACCATAGCTAGGAACCTGCTCTCGCGGTACTGGTTTGGTGACAATTGTGGCAATGGCTCCCTTTTCTTTATGCCACTTCACAGCCTTTGACAAGTCTAGGTCAATTAGAGCATCGCCACAGAGGACTATAAAGGTATCGTCAAAGAAAGGATAAAAGTCTTGGATTTTGCGCATTCCACCGGCAGACCCCAGCGCCTCACCAACTAATTGACCATCAACAATTCTACCTTCAAAGGAATAGGCAATCTGGACGCCAAATTTTTGTCCGTCGCGGAAATACCCTTCGATTTCGTTAGCAAGATGGCTGACATTGACAACAATTTCATCAAAGCCATGCTGTCTTAGTAGTTCTAGTAAAAACTCCATCACTGGTTTTTGCAGGATGGGGATCAATGGTTTGGGAATGGTATAGGTTATAGGGCGAACGCGGGTTCCTTTACCAGCCGCCAGAATCATTGCTTTCATATACTTTGGTTCCTCAAGCTAGGCAACAGATTGTTGTGAGTGAGTAATTGAATCTGATTGTAGCCATTCCGTCGCCGATGCGCCGGAGTAGACTCTACCAGACTTACATACTGTGTACTTGGAGAAATTATCGGGATCAGGTAACAAAATGAATAAATTAACGATATTTTGACTCAATCTCGGCAAGAAACTGAGTTTTATTGAGCAACCCTGAAAATTTTCCGCTTGAAATGAACCCTTAGGCAGAGTAAGCGGAACTGGCAACAAAGTCACTGACCAAATAAGAAGTCGGTAAATCCCCTGTTTAGAAATCACTCAATCCACTTTAACTACAACTTTACCTTGTTTACAAAGCTCTGGTCTCTGAGCTTTGAGCAATCAATTTGGAAGTTGAATTTCTTCATTAAGAGTTAGTTCTTCTCGAGCTAGTGGCAGTCAAAATCCCTTGTAGCTAAAAGCTTTTAAAAGTAAGACTACCGCAACGGGTAACACTAATAGAGAAGAGGCTCTCCTTGAAAGTGAAGTTTACCCGAGCTTCAAGAGCTGACCCGAGATCCGCAACCCTTGTTTTTTCACTCCAGTGTACGGATTTTTAGGTCTTGGTAGAACTCTTCTTGGTACAACTCAACCTTGGACTGAGCCGACAACAGCAGTAGTGCCCAGAAGACACCAACTCGGTCATGTGTTGGCGGTTCTTTGTGATCAGCAGCACCATCGAGATCAAATTGAGCTGATTTTGCTGTTGATGCCGTCCACCACTCTAACAGCTGATCTAAATTCAGCCAATCTTTTCCCGCAGAAATTTCTTGCCAATTATGGCAGATAAATGCTTCTAGACGCGTTGCGGTTTCTGTGAGATTTTCATCGTGAGCCAAGTGGGCAATCACTTTAGCTGCCTGAGTGCGAGACATAGAGCGGCGCTGCCTCGAGTTTTTAGTAGATGGGGCTTCTTCCAGTTGAAGGGCCATCTGCTGCAACTGTTCTATAAGTTCGCCAAGGGTTACAGAGCGTCTCTTGGGCGGCGGTGCTGCTTGGCGGCGGCGTAGATGGCGCTCTAAATGTAGTGATAATCTAGGTTCTCTAAGACTATCTAGCTCCTGTGGAACCTCGGCTATTTCTAGCTCTTCTGGTTCTTCTAGACTCCCTAAGGTATCGGCTTTGAGTAAAACTAGCATTGAAGCCCATAAAAAAGCCTGACCAGACTCAGATAAGTCAGTTTCAATACTTCCCGATTCTGTTTCCTTCCCTAGTGCCAGTTCATTTAAATAGCGGTCAATTACCTCAATTACCTGAACATCCCAGGGGTTAATTTCCCCTCGCTGTGCTAGGTCAATCAGAAGTGCGATCGCTTCAGTAGCTGGTGTTTGCGTCATCAGATATTGAACAGTTTGTTAACAGCAACTTTCCAGTGAAGATCACGACTGTAAACTGTGATTGTCGTCTCAGTGATCACTAATAACTGATGACTGCTTAAATTGCAGGTGAATTTACTCAGTTGTTGCTCCTTCTGGCAGTGATTCAGAGGGAGAAAGTAAGGGCTGTTGTTGTTCTTCAAGCATAGTTTTGTAACTGTCAACGTCTTGCTCTAATTCTTGAATGCGTTCTTCCTGGGAGCGCATTTGGCGAAGGCTTTTGCGGGACTCTAGCTGTTTTACTAACTGCGTCCAGAGGCTGAAAAACCAGGCAAGAACTGCACCTAGCCACATTGCTAAGAGCAGTTCAATTGCCAGGGGAGCCTTAACCTGAAATCCATGGAAAATTTTAATTGAGGCAGGCTCAGTGTTTTCCAAGCTAAATAAAACCAGTGCCAAACATACGGCAAAAATAATAATAAAATTAATCTGTCGCATTAACTTAATCCTTTACTTGGCAATTTTTTGTCAATTTTACTAGATTGTAAATAAGTAGTTGAGATAGTGTAGTTCAGGTCGAAGTTAAGAAAAGGTAGGGACAATCAAGATGGATATAAACGTAGCAGATTTGCGCAGAGATTACACCCTCAAAGGGTTGAGCGAAAAGGATATACACCCCAATCCTTTCGAGCAATTCCAAACCTGGTTTGAGCAAGCGTTGGCAGCCAAGCTGCCAGAACCAAATGCCATGACGATTGCTACTGCGACGCCTGAAGGTAAGCCTTTTGCCCGGATGGTACTGCTCAAAGATTACGACGAGCGAGGCTTCGTCTTCTATACTAACTACGAAAGTCGCAAAGGGCAGCATTTGCAAAAGAATCCATGGGCTGCGCTTACCTTCTGGTGGGCACAATTAGAAAGACAGATTCGCATTACTGGGCAGGTTGAGCAGGTTTCACCTCCTGAGTCCGACAGGTATTTTCACAGCCGTCCAAAAGCCTCTCAAATCGCGGCTTGGGCTTCCCATCAAAGCCAAGTCATCTCCAGTCGCCAAGTCCTAGAGCAAAGATTGCAACAGCTCAAGGACAAATACGAGAATCAGGAGATTCCCCGCCCTCCTTACTGGGGAGGTTTTAGGGTGATTCCACAAGAGATTGAATTTTGGCAGGGGCGTGAGAGTAGATTGCACGACAGGTTACTTTATCGACGCCAAGATGACGGAGCTTGGGATATTCAACGCCTGTGTCCGTAACCGATGCCAGTAACCTCCGACAGCGTTACACTAGTTTTTAACTCTTGCCAATGTGCATCCTTACACCTTTAAACAACCTTCATGCAGACCAAAGCTTTTAGCAAGCTTTTCCCACTGTTTAACAGCACCAAACTAGAAACATTAGAATGGCTGCTCTCTGTTGCCGTAAAACACGAGTACCCTGCAGGTAGAGCTGTCTTAATGGAAGATGCCTGGGGTAATGCAGTTTACTTTATTATCTCCGGTTGGGTCAAAGTTCGACGCCTATCTGGTGAAAGTACTACTACCCTAGCAATTTTAAGTCATGGGGATTTTTTTGGCGAGATGGCAATTCTAGATGAATCTCCCCGTTCAACTGATGTTGTTGCTTTATCTAAAGTTTACTTATTCAGCATCTCGGCACAGCACTTTATTCAAGCCTTATTCAAAGATTCTCAGTTGCATCACCGTATGTTACAGCTGATGGTGCGGAGGCTGCGCCAGACTAATATTCGCTTTCAAGAGCGTCACCAGCCACCAGCCGTAAAATTAGCTAATACCCTGGTTTGTCTAGCACAGAGCTATGGTCAATCGACTCAACAAGGCACGGAAATATTTAATATCTCTTATCAAGATTTAGCAAATGTCACCGATATTAGTATTGAAGATACAATCAAAATTATGGAAAAACTTGATAGTAAGGGCTGGATAAAAACCCATTGCCAAGATCAGACTATCTGTCTGATCAATACTCAGCAGCTGACTTATCTAGCGAGTCGGGTGCGTTTAGGCACTAGGGGCTAGAGATTTGATTGAGGGTTCTCGATTACCTAAGCTCGACAGTATCCAAGTAGCTGACAACTATGGGTTAATCAATGGTTTTAAGGCATTTACTTCTTGTGAACCATTAACCATTAACCATGAACCATGAGCAAAGACTGACTGCCCTTATTTACAGATCATAAGTTGAGAAATCTGGTTGTAGGTAATTTGACAGTGGCAAGGGTTTAGCTAATGCTACTAATACATAAGGTCAGCTTAAACCCTAATAAGGTCTGTAGACAGGCAGTATTGCAAAAAATCATGCAATGCTGCAAAATTCACTTTTATCAAGTCGGTTGCATTCTACCCTTCCTGTTCTAGCCAATTCCAAAACTTTTGGGAGTCAGCCAAGTACAGCCCACAGCATAATTGTTATAAATTGGCTGAGTCTATTGCCTTTTGCTGGCATGCCATCCTAAGATCTCTTACATTTCCGTAAAAGATCTAGGTTTTTTGGTTTTATTATCCTACCGTTCACAAAATAATTCACTCTCTTCTTTTGCCCAAGTTTTGTAGTTTTTCCCAGGTCTAAAGACACTGGGTTTATATTTTATATGACTGCAACAGTAACTATTCGCCCTAGTAACTTACTCAAGAAAAAACCAACAATCCACTACCAAGTGGCAATGCCTCAACCTCAATCGCATCTGTTTGAGGTAACTTTATTTGTGCAAGACTGGCACCAACCTATACTGGATTTGAAAATGCCAGTATGGACTCCTGGTTCTTATCTGGTTCGGGAGTACACTAAGCACCTACAGGGTTTCCGTGCTGTTAGCGGACAAGGGCAGCTTTTACCATGGCATAAACTGGCTAAAAATCACTGGCAAATTGAGACGGTAGGTGCCTCTGAAATAGTGATAAATTACTGCGTCTTTGCCAATGAATTGACAGTGCGGACTAATCACCTGGATTCTACCCACGGTTATTTCAATGGTGCCGCCCTGTTCTTTTTTATTGAGGGACAACAGCAACAACCAATTCAAGTTAAAATTGTGCCTCCCCATCGGGAGTGGCGAATCACGACGTCTCTGCCAACTATTCCAGGGGAGAGCCATAGCTTTCTGGCAGCAGATTTTGACACCCTAGTAGATTCTCCCTTTGAGATTGGTTGCCAGCACCTATATGAGTTTGAGGTACTTGGTATTCCCCATCAACTAGCAATCTGGGGCAAGGGCAACGCCGATCCTAAACGAATTATCGAGGACATCAAGAAAATTATTGAGGTGGAAGCCAAGTTGTACGGGGGTTTGCCCTATGAGAAGTATCTGTTTCTGTTACATCTAACAGCTAACAACTTCGGGGGGCTCGAACATAAGAATGCTTGTTCCTTAATTTATCCCCGCTTCAGTTTTCGGACTCAAGATAATTACAACCGCTTCTTGCAGTTGGTAGCCCACGAATTTTTTCACCTCTGGAACGTCAAGCGAATTCGACCAAAAGGGCTGGAGGTATTCGATTACGAACGGGAAAATTACACAAGTTCTCTATGGTTTTGTGAGGGAACAACTAGTTACTACGATTTGTTCATCCCATTGAGAGCACAAATTTATGATGCCAAGACGTTTTTAAATGCTTTGAGTAAGGAGATTAGCAAATTTAAAAACATACCAGGTCGCAAAGTACAGCCCTTAAGTGAATCAAGTTTTGATGCTTGGATTAAACTTTATCGGCGGGATGCTAATAGCGATAACTCCCAGATTTCCTACTATTTGAAAGGAGAAATGGTTTCGCTATTACTGGATTTGCTCATCCGCGCACGTTATGGGAATAAGCGGTCACTTGATGATGTGATGCACAAAATGTGGCAGCAGTTTGGCAAGGAGGAAATTGGCTATACTCCTAAACAGCTGCGAAGGGTAATTGAGTCAGTTGTCGGTTTTGATTTAAGCAACTTCTTTAACAATTACATTAATGGTACTGCTGAACTACCCTTTAATGAATATCTAGAACCTTTTGGTTTGCAGCTGATTGAGGTTGAGGAAGATGAACCAGTACCCTTTTTAGGGATGATTACCAAGACAGAGAATAGTCAGGAGTTAATCAAGTTTGTCGAAGCTGCTTCGCCAGCTGGGTTAGCAGGAGTTGATGCTGGTGATCAGTTACTGGCAATTGATGGCTTGCGAGTCATGGCTGGGCAGTTGAGCGATCGCCTTAAGGATTACAACCCCGGTGATACTGTTGAACTGAGTCTCTTCCATCATGATCAACTACGTACATTAGCAGTAACGCTGGCACCACCTCGACCTAGCCGTTACAAAATTGTGCAGCTTAAGAATCTAAGTGAGGTTCAAAAGCAGAACTTGGCTGGGTGGTTAGGAGTGACTCGAACAACTCTTGGACAATGAATTCTGTCTATATTCACTGTTTTTGAGAGAATATTTGTCAATCTTCATCAGCCCAAAAGCCTACTTTTTCTTGATCCCAGCCAGGTTCAAGTGGCTTTATGGGTATTTTTTCTCAACAGGGAGATAGCTCAAAGCCGATAACAGCGAACCAAGATCTTAAGGGGCACCCCCAGAAAATAGCCGATAATGATCAGTTGATTAATCAGTGTAGTTTTAAGAACGCCAAGCTTCTGCCATCGGCGTCCAGAAGTTAACACAGCGGCTGAAACAATCGCGATTTTTCCCAAGCCCCTCAGTCGTCGCATCAATTCAAAATCTTCCATAATTGGTAAGCAGGGAAAGCCTCCAATCTCTTTAAAGACAATATTTTTCAGAAAGATTGCCTGGTCACCGTAGGGCATTGAAAACCAGCGTGAGCGCGCATTCACAATCTTTTCAATCAGCCACAGTCCTCGCAGGTGAGCATCAATGCGTAATTCAAAGGCACCAGCAATGGTATCTGGAGAAGCGATCGCTTGGCGAATCAAGGTGTCGAAACCTTTAGGCAAACGAGTATCCCCATGAAGAAATAACAAAATTTCACCGTTAGCAGCTAAAGCCCCAGCATTCATTTGACCAGCACGACCTGCTGGAGAAGAGAGGACTTTAGCACCAGATGATAATGAAATTGCTACAGTTTGATCTTGAGAACCCCCATCTACCACAATCACTTCCACATTCGAGGCATTTTGGGCGTTAGCCAAGGTCTCAGCAATTTTACTAGCTTCATTCAAAACTGGGATGATGATTGAAATTTGAGAAGCTTCCATTCTCCTACCTTGAAGTGTGGAAATATTCTATAACTCCTGCAAATGCTTCTGTACTTTGCCTGGTATAGCAGTACGTATTAAGGTTAGGACAAGCTAAATCGCTAAAACCTTGTCACAGTCAACTTCACCCCTTCTGCCTTCTGCCTTCTGCCTTCTGCCTTGCGCGTAGCGCTATAGCATTTCACTCAGACTCAGACCAGTTGAAGTTAGAGACTACCCAAAGATCTTCTGGACGGTCAACATCAGTCAGAGGAGCAAGTTGAGCTATTTCCAAGTTAAGGTTTTCGGCAATCTCTAGCGTTTGCTGCCTAACCTCAGAGGTACCCCAGCTAATTCCTATAAAAAGTTCTGGAAACAACCGACGCAGACCAATTAGATAATAGCCCCCATCCCTCGCTGGTCCAAGTACCAAGTCATGCTCGGCAAGCGCCTGCAATGCCTGTGAGATCAGCTTAGCATTCAAACCAGGGCAATCGGTACCAATAATCACAACCCTAGTCATGCCAGCAGCAAAAGATGTCTCAAAGGCTGATGTCATACGCCTGCCTAAATCTCCCTCGCTCTGTTTTCGGTAGGCAAGCTCAGAGCCTAGCCATTGGGCCATCAGCTGTTGATCGCCACCGTTAAAATGTACTTCAACCGATAAAGAACGCCAAGCCTTAAGTTCTTTGATCTCAGAGAGCGTATGTTCTGTCATCCGGCGTTGTAGCTCTGCTGCACCTGATGCGCCAAGGGCTGGGATCATGCGTGTCTTAGTTTTTCCTGGCTCTGGATAACGAGTAAAAATAATTAGGCGCTCCCTGAGAACCTCTTTTTTATCTTTATCCATATCTGAAATTTTTTTATCTTGTAGTTTTCACAAGAGTATAGATTAATCAAACCTTATCTTCTCTTTTTCTCTCCTCAACCTAGCACTCATAACAGAGCATCGAGTATTCTAAAAAAACTGTTAAAAGTCGCTAGGCTTTTCTATGCTGTAGGAAGATTAGCAAGGATCACACTTGACATCCTCCCAGCGCTAAAAGCGCGGGATTCCTAAACCTCGCAATGCGAGGTTTCTGCTTCTTCCACATCTGCGTACACCACCAACTCGCGTTAGTTATGTCCCCGTCTTACGTTGTGTCCACAGACTTTCGACCCATTGCAGAGTCCCGATTCCGCAAGCCCTGCGGTACGGAGTCTTACAAGACTTGGTACTTGTTGCTTAGGCTTTTTACCAAGCTTTGCATTCCTAGCCGGAACCCTCTAAACCTAGTTTTTCAAGGTGCTCATACCTACTGCGCCGTGTTTTCGCGTTTCGGTATCTCTCAATTGTACAACTATGTGGAGGCGCGGCATTCCTCTCGTCGCTGAAAGCGAGAGCCTCCTGCCGCGAATACAGATGACCAGTCATTGCAATCAACAAATCAAAATCGCTGTTGTTGGAGATATTCATAATCAATGGGAAGCTGAGGATAATCTTGCCCTAAAGCAGTTGGGTGTAGACCTAGTGCTATTTGTTGGAGATTTTGGCAATGAGGCAGTGGAGGTGGTGCGCTTGATTTCTCATCTAGATCTTCCTAAGGCAGCAATTATGGGAAATCATGATGCCTGGTATACTGCCTCAGCATGGGGTAGAAAAAAGTCTCCCTACAACCATCAACAGGAAGACTGGGTACAGCAACAATTGGACTTGCTGGGGGAAACTCACGTTGGCTATAGCTACCTTGATTTTCCCAAATTAAATTTATCTGTGGTGGGGAGTCGTCCTTTTAGCTGGGGTGGTCCAGATTGGAAAAATGAGGAGTTTTTGCAGGAGCGATATGGCATTACCAATTTTGAAGAGTCTACTGAGCGTATCCTTACTGCAGCTAAAAGTACACTCTATGAAACACTCCTCTTTGTCGGTCACAATGGACCTACTGGCTTAGGCGACTTACCAGAATCTCCCTGTGGCAAAGACTGGCAACCGCTTGGTGGTGATTATGGGGACCCCGATTTTGAGGAGGCAATCGCTCAAACTCAGGCTCTGGGGAAGAAAGTTTCCTTAGTCACTTTTGGTCACATGCACCACAGACTACGTCACACTAAAGAGCGCTTGCGTAGGATGATTTCTACTAGTGCCTTAGGAGGTGTTTACTTGAATGCAGCAAGTGTACCCCGAATTATTGAAACGGAAACTGAGCGGCTACGTAATTTTTCCTTGGTTTTACTACAAGGGGGTGTGGTAGAGAAAGTATCTCTGATTTGGGTGGGTAAAGAGTACACTGTAGCGTCTGAGGAATTATTATACCAAAGTCCTGAATTTGTCACAGCGCAAACTATTTGACGCTCCCTAAGCGAAGCTATGCCCGAAGGGCTACAATATAGTCTCAAGCACAATAGCGGGAGAGTTATTGCTAAACTAAGTTAAACAGACTTGTCATCAGTACCCAACCCTTGAGATTGTTGGTATCATAAATAAATTTGGAGAGGTGGCAGAGTGGTCGAATGCGCTCGACTTGAAATCGAGTGACCCAAAAGGTCCGTGGGTTCGAATCCCACCCTCTCCGTTACCTGTTGAAACTAATTAAGGTAGCACGACCCAAAAAGCAGACCTTCCCTATAACAATTTTGGGTAAGAAAACTAAGTGCTAATCTAGATATGCCATAGCTAGAATCCGTCAGTTCCCTCGCTCCTGTCGGTTGCTTTCGGTCCGCTTTGCTAATAGAGAAGGGAGTATCAAGACAAATTTACACAGTAGTGGGCAAAATTATGACTAGGCGGGACGTATTAGCCTCCAAGAAGCTAGGATAAGAGCCACAGTAGTTAGATTTTCTCGCCTATTGTCTGTAATGATTAGTAACGGCGGTGTAGAGCCATCTCAACCAACAGCGGAGAAGTTGTTCTGATGCCGTTTGAAGACCCTCAATCTTCCCGCAAGAGTAGGGAAAGTGACCATGTCTCGGCTCCAATCAAGCTGAGACACCAACAAAGTATCTCAAACGCGGTGCATCAAGTTTCTCAAAAAATCCACTCTACCTGGATAGGGAAGCTCATGAGCCGGTTGAGCATAACCAAAAAATTTGGTTTTAGCTATGCTTTGGCAATTGGCATTCCTGTGATTGGTACGACAGTAGGATTAGCTCTAGCAGAATACTACGAAAGACAGGCTCTGCAAAAACTGACCCTTGCTGATGAGCAAAAACAACTGGTCACTAATTTAGAAAAGGCTGTGATCGGAATGCGATCGCATCCACAGCAGCTTTTGCCAATTCTGGGCAAGTCAATCTTACTTTACTACGAAAGTTATGAATTTGCTGAAAATGTTGCTCAGGTTAGGTTACAATTCTCTAGTCTTGGCGATTTCATCGAAAAATCCCCCAGCTACTCAGCCGTAGATACTACCCAGTTCAAGCAATTATTGCAAGCTTATGAAGAAACTACAGAATTGTACCTAGGGCAACTTAATTCTCTGTTAACACAAATTGATGCCCCTAACTTAAAGCCAGCAGAAATTCCCGCTGCCCAGCAACAGCTTTTAGACTTTATTGGTGGGGAGGCAACTACCAAGCTCAATGATGAGTTTAAACTCCTTTCGGAGAATTTAAATCAAATTATAGAAGCGGCTCAAACACAAAAGACGCAAGCAACTGACACCCTTAAAAAAGTCCAGGCACTGCGATTGCAAATTATTAGCGCCAGTATGTTATTAAGTGTAGCTGTTGCCATGCTCTTAGCCCTATATATGGGTCGAGAAATTGCTAGCCCCCTGACAGAAGTAACTAGTATTGCCCGACGAGTTACCCAGGAATCAAATTTTGATCTGCGAGTTCCTGTGACTACAGAAGATGAAATCGCTTTATTAGCGACTTCTCTCAATCAGCTGATTCAATGGGTAGGGGAGTACACTGATGAACTAGAACTAGCTCGTCAGATGTTAGAGCAGCGGGTAGAAGCAAGAACACTTGAACTCACCCAAGCATTACAGGAACTCAAACAAACCCAGTCTCAGCTGATTCAAAGTGAAAAAATGTCCAGTCTGGGGCAGTTGGTGGCTGGCGTTGCCCATGAAATTAACAATCCCGTCAACTTTATCTTCGGCAACCTTAAATACGCTAGAGACTATACTAAAGAGTTACTAGAGTTAGTCGAACTCTATCAGCAGCACTACCCCAACTCAGCTGCAGAGATTCAAGAGCGAATGGAGGAGATTGAGATCGACTTCCTAGCCACAGATTTGCCCAAAATTATGTCTTCCATGCAACTAGGAGTTGACCGCATTCGTAACATTGTGCTGTCGTTGCGAAGTTTTTCTCGCGTGGATGAAGCCCAGATGAAAGCTGTCGATATTCACGAGGGAATTAACAGTACTCTGTTGATTCTTAATAATCGGCTTAAGCGTTCAATTGAAGTTATCAAGCAGTATGGAAGCTTACCCTTAATTGAATGCTATCCAGCCCAGATAAATCAAGTATTTATGAATATCTTAGCTAATGCGATTGACGCCCTAGAAGAATCAGTTGCTTATAACAAACAGCCCCAAGAAAATGTCAATAGACAACTTAAAAAACTTCAAATTGTGATTAAAACTGCCCTGGTGGATAAAAACCAAATTAGAGTCAGCATTCGTGACAATGGTTCAGGGATTTCTCCTCAAATTAAAGATAAAGTATTTGAGCCATTTTTTACAACGAAGAATGAAGGTAAAGGTACTGGTTTAGGACTGTCTATTTCCTACGAAATTATTGACAAACATTGTGGTAAAATCGAGGTGATTTCAGAGCCAGGTGAAGGCACAGAATTTGTTATCTACCTACCCATTCGTTCTAAACTCTTAGTAACAGGTTAAGGAGAAATGGGGAAATTTAGTAGGCGCAAATTTATCTTACAAATCTGTGGTACAATTCCAGCCTCATTACTGCTGAAAGCTTGCATCAGATATCCTACTGCTGCCGAAAATCCCACCAATTCTGATTTAGGAAGGAAGTCATTGTCTTTAGAATTTATCAGTGTCCCACCAGCCAATTCTCAAACACCAACAAAGTTGCTAGTTTGTCTGCATGGTTTTGGGGCAAATGCTCAAGATTTGGTGTCTTTTGCACCATTACTGAACTTACCCGATTACCAGTTCATGTTTCTCGATGCCCCTTTTCCCTATCCTAATCTGCCTGGGGGTAGGATGTGGTATGACTTAAACAGCAAAGATTTTCAGGGTTTAACTTCCAGTCGGCAGATTTTAAGAGACTGGTTGAAGTCTTCAGAGAGTCGTACTGGTGTTCCTCTGTCGCGCACAATTTTAAGTGGATTTTCCCAAGGAGGAGCAATGACACTAGATGTGGGGTTAACTCTTCCCTTGGCAGGATTGGTATCTTTGAGTGGCTATTTGCATTCTCAACCTGAACCAGCAGCAGGGAAATCCTTTCCACCTGTATTGATTGTTCATGGCAAACAAGATCAGGTGGTGCCTCTGGCAGCTGCAGTACATGCTAGGGATAGTATTAAAGCTCTAGGAGTAGAGGAACTGAAGTATCAAGAATTTGACATGGGTCATGAGATTCAACCAGCAGTTTTGGATCTAATGCGCAGTTTTATCTTAGATACTATAAACTAGTGTGGCTTGGATTGAGTTTCATCTAAACCGTAAAATACTAAGCATATTCAAAGCAAAAGTTACAAAATTAGATACATACAGGAATAGTGAAGCTATTTGTCTACCACACTCCCGAACTAACTCCAAAAGATAAAGTACCAGACTGCGCGATCGCCATTGACGTTCTGCGGGCAACAACTACAATTGCCACAGCCTTAAATGCTGGTGCTGAGGCTGTTCAAGCCTTTAGTGATCTTGACAAACTGATGCAAGTTAGTCAACAATGGTCAGCTGACAAGCGCCTGAGGGCTGGTGAACGAGGCGGTAATAAAGTATCTGGCTGTGATCTTGGAAACTCCCCCCTTGATTGCACTCCAGAAGTAGTACAGGGACGCCGATTGTTTATCAGTACCACCAATGGTACCCGCGCCTTGCAATGCGTAGAAAATGCCCCAGTAGTACTGGCAGCAGCCTTAGTCAATCGTCAGGCAGCAGTGCAGTATTTGCTAGCGCAGCAGCCAGAAACAACTTGGCTAGTGGGATCTGGTTGGGAAGGTTCTTTCTCTCTCGAAGATACCGTCTGTGCTGGGGCAATTGCCCACAGCCTCCTTGAGCAAAGCCGATATTCCTTAGATGAACTTGTCGGCAATGATGAAGTGGTGGATGCGATCGCTCTTTACTCCCAATGGCAAGATAAGTTATTAGAGATGTTCCACCATGCCAGTCACGGTAAACGACTGTTGCGCTTGAAGGGTCATGAGGATTTAAAGTACTGTGCCCAAACTGATATTCTAGAAGTTCTCCCTATCCAGAAAGAACCAGGGGTTTTGGTTAAGAATTAGTTGCTCACAGGACTTGGCTAGTTATCAAAACGGTAAAAAAACCGAAAAATAACGTCATCTAGACACCTGAAACATAATATGCAGAAAGTGGATTTTGAGATACAACTACCAAAAATCGAAAATGCTCGCAATTTACCCATCCATGAAGAGTTCTTTTGGCTAAACCAAAATGGAACTAAGCGCAAGCTGCGGCTACATGATTATGTTGAGGTCTACAAAATTCCCTATCTATATGAACATTTGATGGAAGAGTTGGACAGCCAATCCCATAAGGTGCTGACTTCTTTACTGGTTGAACAATTTACCCAAGCTAGCGGCACAGTTGAAGATATGGTGGTCCTAGATGTAGGTGCAGGAAGTGGCTTGGTTGGTCAAACTCTAGCTAGTTTGGGTGTCAAATCAATTGTCGGGATTGACATTATTCCTGAAGCTGCACAAGCAGCTGACAAGCAGTATCCTGGTATTTACGAGAACTACTATGTTGAAGATTTAGCCAATTTAACGGAAATAACTAAGCAGGCATTAAATCTTCGAGGGTGTAACAGCCTGATTTGTTGTTCAGCTCTCAGTAAGGGTCATGTTCCAGGTGATGCTTTTGGCGTAGTATTTAATCAAATCGCCCCTAATGGATTGATTGCCTTCAATGTAGCTCAGTATTTATGGAAAGATAACACCAAGGCCGGATTTCGACACCAGCACTCTTGGGTAGAAAATCAAGACGTTTTTGAAATTAAGCAAATGCACCACTACCGGCACAGATTTTATATGGACGGACGCCCTCTAGAGTATTTAGCAATCGTCGGCCGTAAGCGATGTAATTTCCTAGAAAGCTAACTGTCCAATAGCCAAACTTTCGGTTGGTTGGGACCGAAAGTTTAACTGAGATGCAAGGGCGATTTAATCCACTAATTTCTACTAATTATCTAGTGAAGAATAAAGCACTACTGCCAAAATGAGATTAACGAACTTAACCAACGAACATCCCTGGAATTTGGTGCTGTCAAAGGAAGATGTTCCACAGCCTGAAACTTGGAAAAAATTAAAAGAACTCCATGTCTTAGGAGAGATCAAGCCAGGAGATAGGATATCGACAGACACAGGGGATATAACAAATAACCTGAGTCGATTAACTAAAATGTTTGCCGGAGAATATCGGATCATTGAGCGTACCTTTGCTGATGGAAAATTTCAACAGGAACTGCTCAGAACATCTCCCTCGAGCACAGCCAATATTTGCAATGAAATTCCAGCATCCACACAACAGTTGGAAAGTCAGCTTAACGAACATGGGCATATTTTAATCAGAACAGGTCAGTCCTTGGATGAGGGTAAAATCGTTGAACTGATTGGGGGAAGAGAAAGGCTCATGAATTATAAACATGGGCTTAACGAACGTCAAAAGGTTCACAATTCGATCTTTTCCGATGTTACCCCTTGGTCAAAAGAAGAAGAAATTCTACCACTTAAAACTGTCGCAAAAAGCGCAGATCACTGTTAAAGAGTCGGCGAATGTCATCGATCTCATGCATCACCAGGGCAAAGCGCTCAACTCCAAGACCTGCAGCAATACCAGTATAAACCTCAGGATCGTAGCCTACTGCCTTGAGTACATTGGGGTCAACCATGCCGCAGCCCATCACCTCTAACCACTTGCCCTTCCATTGCACATCTACTTCTGCCGAAGGTTCAGTGAAGGGAAAATAACTAGCACGGAAGCGTACTGGTAGCTCCTCACCAAACATTTCCTGCAAAAATACCTTGACAGTGCCTTTAAGATCGGTAAAGGTTAGCCCTTCATCTACTGCCAAAAATTCAATCTGATGGAATACTGCTGAGTGAGTAGAATCAACTGTATCCCGGCGATAAACGCGACCAGGTGCCACGATACGAATAGGCGGCTCATTCTCTGCCATATAGCGAATTTGTACAGTGGAAGTGTGAGTACGCAGCAGATTACCATCGGGTAAATACAAAGTATCCTGCATGTCGCGGGCTGGATGGTCTGGCAAGAAATTTAGTGCCTCAAAATTGTAATAATCAGTTTCCATCTCTGGCCCAGTGGCAACGGTGTAGCCTAAACCGACAAAAATATCTAAAGCCCTGTCAATGGTGCTATTGATCGGGTGAAACCTGCCTTGGTGATTATAAACCCCTGGCATAGTCACATCAAGGGTTTCTACTGCCAATTGCGCTTGGATTTGCGCCTCTTGTAGGTCTTTGCGCTTTTTCTCGAGGTTTTCTTGGATTGCTTCTTTGACAACATTGGCTAAAGCACCAATTGATGGTCGTTCTTCTGGGGACAACTTACCCATGCCCCGCAAAACTTGAGACAGCTGCCCTTTCTTGCCCAGGTAGTTGACGCGCAACTGTTCTAATTGCTCCAAGGCATCAGCAGCTGTGATTGCTGTAATTGCTTCTTCTCTTAGTGCGGCTAATTGGGTCTCAAGCATGCTAGGTAGAGAGAATTTTGAATTGTGGTTTGGATTAGGGTAACTTTTAGGCAAGCTTGCCCGAGTCAGGTAGATCAGCACAAAAACCCAAACTGCTTCGACTCAACCTAAGTGCTGTGTCAGCAGCAGTAGTTAATTGTCAAGCTACCGCTTCTGAGGCCAAGATTGCAAGTGATGGATTCGAGTGCAGTTTGGCTAATTTATCCAAGCTGAATCTTGTTCCCAGTTTAACTATTTTTGACCAAAAAAATGGGATTGGTGCCTCCCCCTTGTAGGGGGACTTTTCTTCGTGCTAAATTACTCAAGCGCGGTAATGCGCACATACAAAAGGCGAAGTAGGTCTAGCGGACAACTTCTGATCCGGA
>JAAHGS010000077.1 GCA_010692645.1 Symploca sp. SIO2E9 | reverse complement strand
GGAGAAAGGGAGAGGGGGAGAGGGGGAGAGGGGGAGAGGGGGAGAAAGGGAGAGGGGGAGATTTTTGTATACAGATTCTCCTACCCTTGCCACACCTCCAAGATTTCCCCATTTCTCTTTCCCCTGACTCCTGTCTCTCTGGAAACGATCGAAGGTGCTATTTAGATTTACAAGAACTTATAATTTCATGACCTAGAATGAAAAGGTTGTACGTAATACTCCTACATAGATTGGATCGTTGCGATCGCTGTGATTAGGATTAAAAATTACATAGGCTCCCGGTGTAATCTGGATATTGTCCGTGATCGGATATCTGTAGTGTGCTTCCACTAGCCAAGAGGTATCCTCGTCTTCGGGCCCACCATCAACATTAGTTGCTTTAGGGGGCATGCCTACGATCAAGCCTAGTACGCTGCCCTCTTTACCCAAATCTAGGATTGCTAAATTCATTGCCCAGTTCCAAATCTCGGCATGATCACCTTCTCTAGCACCAGATTCCGCTGAGGCATCAATATAGCCTACCCAACCAGCAAGATTAAGATTAGAATTAATTCGCCAACTGGCTTGCGCTCCAAAGCGATTAGCTGAGGTAGCGACAGCACCAAAGGGTGTTTTGGCAAGGGCACTGCCTGTGTTACCAGAAAGGTTGACATCTTCGCCGGGAGCAAAATAACGGGCATAAGTGAGAGCTAAATCAAGATTTTCACCAAGGGCAAAATTAATTTGAGCGGCGGCATTATAGTCACCGTTGAACAACCCGTCTTTATCCTCAGGGCTGGCAGCGTCACCACTTAGATAGGCGACATCGAGACTAATCGAGTCACTTAATTGAATGTTGGCACCAACTGCTTGTTCGCCACTGCGATATAAAGCCGGGTTGCGTTGACCAAAACGAGTCAAGGCTCCGTTACCATTACCTTCAAAGAAGGGGTTAATGGGATTAGCGATGTCATCAAAGGTAATGCCAAAGGCTCCTAAATGAAACCGAAGCTTGTCGCCTACTGGGAACTGATAGTGTAACCTTTCTAGTTTGACATCGTTACCACCACTGGCTTCGTAACCTAGACGAGCCATATCTGTACCTGTGGCAGCCTGGGCAAAGTTATCGAAGTTTCCGGCTTCTAAGCGAGTAGTCAGTTGGTCTTTACCAGTGAAGCTAGTTACAAAAGCCAGACGCACTCGGTTATTGAAGACAATGTTATCGTCTAGATCACTAGTTTCTAGATCATCTTCTCCTTCAAAGGCTTTCTCATCTCCAAAGGCACCAGCAATGTTAAAGACGACTTGACCCTTGAGCTTAGTAGTGGTAGAAAACTGATGGTCCTCTAGAAATGCCACGCGACCTTCAAGATTATCAACCCGCGCTCCTAAAGTCGTTAGTTCTGTTTCAAATTCTTGAGTCAGCCGCTTTAGGGTTTCTAAATCATTGCCAGAAAAAGACTCAGTGTTCCCAGCAATCAA
Source organism: Symploca sp. SIO2E9 (assembly GCA_010692645.1). Classification (GTDB taxonomy): domain Bacteria; phylum Cyanobacteriota; class Cyanobacteriia; order Cyanobacteriales; family Coleofasciculaceae; genus SIO3C6. The sequence goes on along the minus strand of JAAHGS010000077.1, from coordinate 26,566 downwards.
ACGCTCAATTTGCTGTAAACAGGCATTCAAACCAGCCGCAAACTCGTAACGGCTTAATGGTCGATTGCCCTGATATGTACCATTAGGATATCCTGCAATACAACCGTAGCGTTCCACAAGTGAGCGCAGAGCTTCATATGCCCAGTCTCCAGGAGAGACGTCTTGCAATTGGGAAACATTTGTAATTTGGTTAAGGGAGTTAGAGCTGCTACTGCCGTTATAGAGTCGGATTTGTTCTAAAACTTGTCTGGCATCTGATACCAAGTTGCTTTGAGTGGAATTCCGAGAGTTCTCGGGAATAGGGGAAGCCATCCCTTCGATTTCAAGGGAGGGGGAGGGCAGCTGGGAAATAGAGATTTTCTCGACTACTGTTTGAGGTAATTCAGTTAAGGGTGAAAAACTCTTGACTTTCTTGATCACTTGTTGATTATTCTTTTGAGCAGCATCGCTGCTGTGAGCAAATAATAGTAAAAAAGTACTTACTAGGGCTGGACTAAACTGAGTTAAAGTAATTGCGATCGCTTTTAGCGCTACCCCTTGGGTAATCGCTTTTAGCGCTACCCCTTGGGTAATCGCTTTTAGCGCTACCCCTTGGGTAATCGCTTTTAGCGCTACCCCTTGGGTAATCGCTTTTAGCGCTACCCCTTGGGTAATCGCTTTTAGCGCTACCCCTTGGGTAATCGCTTTTAGCGCTACCCCTTGGGTAATCGCTTTTAGCGCTACCCCTACAGCCCTTTGGGCATCCTTCGGCAGGGTAATCCCTTGCCCTAGATAAGCCTTCATACCCACAAACTGATCCTCTTTGGTTTGGGAAAACTTTTTCATTTTCTAGTCAATTACATTGTTTTTTGCTGGCAATGCAACCCGATCAATCGGAATCCAAATAGTTTGTACACAAGCCCTAGAGAAAGATTCCACTTTATTTCTTCCCACACCTCCCAAACCTTCCCATCTCTGCTTCACTTCCCCACTCCCCCTACTTTCTTAGGGAACTCCAAGAAATAAATTATCCAATTTACTTGGAAATATGACCTAAAGAATCATCTCCCCCTCTCCCCATCCCCCCATCTCCCCGTCTCCCCCTCTCCCCATCCCCCCCTCTCCTCGATGGGATATTTTTTTATTTGGAAGTCCCTTAAACCCCTGCTAAAGATTTGAAGCCTGAGATACGGCTTGATTAAAAATTGCCTGCCGATAATTTGAAAGTTCAGGAGCAAAAGTCATAGCTCCTTGGCTAACCATAAAATCAGCAGAGTCTTTTAAGACTTGAGCAAAAGCTCCTGGGTATTTACCAGTTCCGAGAAACCTGATGTCAGCTTGCTCAGAAGAATTCAACCAAACTAATTCATTCATTCCCTGTAGACTTTCTTCTGGAGAAATTCCTAGTTCTGGAGCAATTACCTCTGCTGCTTGTTGGGGCTTGTTGCGGTAGAACTCAATAGCCTCATCCAAAACAGAGATGTATTCCTCCAAGAATTTTGGGTACTGCTTGAGAAAATTATCGTGTACTATAGCGACATCAGCGGTAATAATACCCTTGTCTATTGCTAGATCTTTAGCTGTCACTGAGATTTCACCCCCCGATTCGAGCATTTTGTTCAAGGTAGGATGCCAGATAAAACCACCATCAATCTCTCCCCGCTGCCAAGCTGCCAACATTTCAGGTGGCTGTAGATCAACAATGGTCAAATTTTTTGACTCAATGTCCTCTGCTGCTAAGGCAGATAATAGGCTAAAGTGGGCAGTGGAACCAAAAGGAACTGCTATTTTCTTGTCTTCAAGGTCTGCTAAGGTCTTAATCCCCAAACTTTGCTTAACGACTAAGGCTTCGTTGTCGCCAATTACATCATGGATGAAATAAACCTTATAGGATAAACCTTGGGCAATGCCCATCGCTGTTGGTACAGAGCCACATAAGCCCAGATCAATATCATTCGCTGCCATCGCTTGGTTTACTAACCGCCCCGATTTATACGAAATCCATTTAACTTTAGTTTCAGGAAACTTCTTTTTTACTAGTCCCTGAGCTTTGGCTAATAATTCTGCATTAGGAATTACTTGGAAGCCAATCCGTAGTTCTCCTGGAATTGCCGCCAGTGGCTCGGTATTAGGAGGTAGTAGTTTTGATGAACAAGCCGAAAAACCTAGTATTAGAAAGAGTACAGATAATCCAAGGAATAAATATATATGCCTTTTAAAGAGCGGCAATGATAAGCTTTTCACACTTAGAACGTTCCTTATAAGCAACATAATCTAATACTGGGAAATGAGCCACCATCAAAATCATGGCAATCACTGTGTTTTTCCTGGGCTATACTGGCAATTTTTTAACCTCTTGTAGAGGAAAAGGGAATTGACAACAAAGCATCAAGTATGAAATCATAAAAATGTGGAACGGAAATTAAAAGATTTGGTAAAGTGGTTGATGCTTCCCTGGTTCTCAGCAAATAATGCCTAAGAGCTTTTAGCCTATAGGCAGGAAACTTCCCAATAGGTTAACCGACCATTTGCTTATTAGTCCACTTTGAATTGACTGACATTGTCTTGTAAGACCTGAGCAACCCTTTGCAGTTGCTCAAAAGCAGAGGATACCTGTTGAGCTTCCTGGGAAGTTTTGCCAGCACTACCAGCCATATCCTTGATAGTTTTTGTTACTCTCTCAGAAGCTATCTTATGCATACCAGTTGCTTCATTAATCGCCTCAACTAATTGATTAATCTCAGCACTGGCTTTGGTAATCTGGATGAGACTCTGACGGGTTTCATCCACAAGTTTTGTTCCCTTGACTACCTGCTCGGTACCTGTTATCATCGCCATCATTACCTCCTGGGTTTCTGCTTGAATATCTGCTACTAAGTTTTTAATTTCATTAGTGGCAGTGGCTGATTGCTCTGCTAGCGAACGCACTTCCTCGGCAACAACCGCAAAACCTTGGCCTCTTGAACCAGCGCGGGCTGCCTCAATTGAAGCATTAAGTGCCAACAAGTTACTTTGCTTGGTAAAACTACTAATTAAATTCACGATTGCAGAAATCCGTTCTGAGGACTCCCTGAGGCGCGTCACTTTCTGAGAGGTTTCATCGACGGTTTCCTGAATTAACTCCATACCTTCTACTGTCCGACTCATCGCTGCATCACCTGCTTCCACCGTCTGCGCTGCTTGTTTGACAAAAGCTTGAGCTTGCTCAGCCTTGGCGGCAACTACTTGTACCGATGCCACCATTTCTTGAGCCAAATCCAGGGTTGAGTTCATTTCCTCTACCTGTTCTTGGGCTTCAGTTGAGAGTGCTTGGACAGAGATTTGATTACTAAGGGTGGTTTCTGCCACTTGTTGGGCTGCTTCTTTGACTTTAATTACAATTCTCTGCAAGTTAGCAACTGTGGCATTATAGGCATCGGCAATCGTGCCGATTTCATCGGGTGTTACCCGAGCTCGGAAACTGAGTTCTCCTCTAGTGATCGGTTCTACTTCTTTAAGTAGTTCCAAAGTACGCTTTTGCAGGTCATCATTGAGCTGGCGTTGTTGTAGGGCTAGTTGTTTGGTTTGTTCTAGGAGATTCATCCTATCTAGTGCAAGTCCCAACTGAACTCCCAATTGCATGAGGAAATTGATTTCAGCTTTGGCCCAATTGTGAGTGTTTCCACAGTGGTGAGCAATCAGCAAGCCAAAAAGATTATCATCATTGATGATTGGGACAACCAGACAGGCTCTGACTTCCAAGCGTTCCATTAGTTTGATATGCTCAGGGTCATTACACCCAAACTTAAAGACATCGCTGTTGTCAACAATACGACCATGCCGGTATTCTTCAATTAACTCTTCTGGAATGCAGGGATCCTGAATTTTTTCAGAGAGGGTAGTTGACCAACCGGGAGCAACTGATTCTGCTGAAATCTCTCCGCTGCCGTCGTCGTTGAGACGATAGATCACAACCCGATCCGACTTTAAGATTTCTCGGGCTTCTTCGAGTAATTTGTCAAAGAATTCCGTTTGGTCTAGCGTCTCAAAATCCCGAGCACTTGTAACTTCTGCCAATAAACTTGCCTGTTCAGCGGCTAGGATTTTTTCGCTTAATAAACTTTTGAATTCTGCTACTAAGTTATTAAAGGTTTGAGCTAAAGTTTGAGTTTCAGCAGTACCCAAGAGTTCGGCTTTAATGTCGAGATTGCCTTCAGATACGTGTTGGGCGACATTAGACAAATTCTTTAAGGGAGTAGATAATTTCCTAGCCAACCAAATAACTATCACTATAGCCAAAACAGCCAGAGGCAAGCCAACCAAGGCAAAATCCAATGCCAACTTATTACCAGCCTCAGCAATTTCCCGAAGCTCCATCGATGCCACTGCCACCCAGTCTGCACCGGGAACAGTTGCTAAGATGTATTTCCGATTGCCATCGACGAATGAGGCAGTCTTAGCTTTTTTTTCAGGCTCGTGGGCATGGGAGTCAATACTCAATTGCTTGATTGAATACTTACTCTCTAAACGACTAACAGCATCCTGGATATTCTCCTGCGGGTTATTTAATGCTTTGATCAGGAATGTCCTCAACTCCTCAACTGCTTTACCTCCGATTATCTCCTGCCCTTGGTTGGTACCTTGGACTGTGAAAGTATTGATCGCCTTACCTTGTTCAGAGTCGAGCAGTTGTAACTTTTGTGAACCTCTGAAGCTAGTATGCTCCAAGTGGGTGTTGACTATCTGCAATTGCTCAGCGGGATAGACGCCTTTAATAACACCAAGGAATTCACCGCTTTCTGGATCTAGAATCGCTTGGTATACTTCAATAGCGTAGGTCTGAGAGGATTCATCTAATCGAGGATTGTTGATTGATTGGGTTTCTCGTTTCGCCTTATGCCACCAAGCTTCGTCACCCTGAAAAAAATCTGAGGTGAGGTTACTGGTTGCCACATTATACCCATAGCGCTCGGTAAAAAATATCTCAGGAATGCCGAGAGTCTTTCCTACTCTTTTCAAATAATTGTCGAGAACTAGATTAGGTTCGAGCCGCCTAGTAACTACATATTTCTTTTCCACCTCCTCAATTGGTTGTTGAGGGAGCCCTAGTTCTTCTACTTTCTTGGTAGCGGCGCGAGCAGCATTAATAACTAAGGGATTAGCGGCAATAGTCGCCATATCGGTTTCGACGTTGATTACAAACTTACCGATGGCTTCACTAGATAGTAAAGCTTGGTTTTGCAACTGTTGCTTCACTTGATCTTCAGCACGCGTACTAACAAATCTGTAGCCCACAAAGCTAGCAACCACCAGTGGCAGTAAGGCTATAGGTAAAACGGTCATCAACAGCTGTTGACCGAGACTAGGGCGCCACCTCTTTGGTTTGAATTCTTTCCCTGTCAGTTCCAATTCCGAGACAGAGAGTTCTTCTTGAGCCTGGTTACCTTGGCTTTCTATCGCTTCTAACTGTAGAAGCAGAGAAGATTCGCTTTCATTAACCTGACTCTCAACTTGAACAGCTTCCGAGGATGAGTCACTGCGATTAGCAGCATTGCCAGAAGTATCCTGGCGAGAAGTTTGAGTCATTAAATAAACCTCTTGCTCAAAATTAGCTAGTGGGTCCCTCACATGTTGCTTAAATACATAAATTTAGGTTGGGCAGATTAAGTTATTAAGTATTGATCTCACGGGGTGACAAGCAGGTTAAAGTCGATACAGGGTGTGGGGTGTGGGGTGTAGGGTGTAGTGAAAAAACCATGAGCAAGACTCCTAAAATTAAGATTTAGTTGTCAACAACACCGGGTGGATAGAAAATAGTCCCCCTATTGCTTGTAAGTTAACAAGGAATTTTTCCTCATACCCCACCCCCTACACCCTACACCCTGTCAACACTTCAGTCTGGTTGTCACCCTGTCAGAGTATTGATTCTGTGCCTCCCCATCTCCCCGAGCCATCCCCCCATCTATCTAAAGATGCAAATTAAATGTGGAATAACTTACTTGCGAACCCCAGCCATAATTGCATCACCATTGAGAACTACTAAAATTTCACCATTGGCTTTTGGCCAGTATCCTTGCAAAAACGGCGCTAGCTTGGGATTTACAGAGGATGATGGTGGAGATTGAATCAGTTCTTGATTACACAACTCAATATCTTCAACTCGGTTGATTACTAGCCCCAGGGTTTGGTCTTTAGGATTGCTCGATGTTGTCTCATGCCCAGGAACACTAAGTACAATTGTCCGATACACTGAAGGATTTAGGTTCTGTTGATACCAAGGAGTCAAACCAACTAGTTGTGCCAAATCTACCATCCAAAGGATGTCACCGCGCCAGTTGTAGACGCCCATTACACACAGAGGCATATGAGCAATGGGTACAATTTGACCATTAGGGATAGTCAGTACTTCAGTCAGCTGTAGGAGTGGTAAAAGTGCTGTAGTATCTGAGGTCAGTTGAAATCGCAAAAACTGTTCACCTGCAATTGAGGAGTTATCCTCGTTGAGTGATGCCAAAGCTTCTGGGACTGATAAAGAGTTAGACATTAATTCGCCAATCAAATTAGTTTTCCAGTAACCTTTTAACTATGCGTAGTAATTCTTCTTGATCAATAGGTTTGGATAGATAAAAATCTGCTCCCTGTCTTAGACCCCAAAATTTATCCATCTCACCTCCTTTGGTTGAGTAGAGGATGATGGGAATAGCACTTGTATTAGCTTCAGCTTTTAGGTCACGACAGACCTCGAAGCCACTACATCCAGGTAGTACGACATCTAAGATAATTAAATCAGGTCGGTTGTAATTAATTTTGGCGATCGCTTCTTCTCCAGAGTTAGCAGTTAAGACTTTGATGCCTCGCTGCTGTAGACATTGGGTGATAATGGTCAAATCAGTTAAGCAATCATCAACAATTAGAGCGGTCCCCACGACATTTACCTCATTCACAAACAAGTAAAATTAATGGCAGATTGAGCATTATCCCTGGTTTATATGTTAATGGGCTCATCTTAACCAAGTTAGAGCAATGATTTAAGCAAATTTATACAAAATTTTCTAAATCTTTCAGGTAGGTCACTCAGGCTCTAGGTGCCTATTAATCACCCTGAGGATCTTCTCAGCGTCGATGGGCTTGGTGACAAAGTCTGAAGCACCAGCTAGTCTAGCCCTAACTTGGTCAACAATGCCATCAAGTCCAGTCAACATCACAATCGGAGTATTTTGGAAACAAGAAAGCTTGCGTAACTGAGTGCAAATCTCATACCCGTTAGCATTGGGCATGATTAGATCGAGAAAGATCAAATTAGGTCTGCGGTTTAAAAGAATTGCAATCGCTCGCAGTGGTTCATGAACCCCTACAAATTGATAACCTGTCGTTGTGAGCAGCTGTTTCATGGTCTGACAGACTAAAATACTATCATCAACACAGGCAATTAATGGTTCTGTTGCTTCTGAAGGAATGGACGATTCTATGATCGACTCCTTCGGAAAAGGGTTGGGCAAATCGGGGATAGTTATGAGTTCTACCATACCCGATTCAATGTAAGGCAAAAGTGAACGAGTTATTTGCACAACATCCTGCCTCATTTGGACGGCAAGGTCACGTAGGGTTTTGCGTCCATTTAATAAGTTGTTCAGAATGTTGTAAATATCTACTGATGTATTTTGTCTCAAACGCTCTGGTTCTTTGATTACAGGTGATCTGTTAACAATATGGAAACTAACTTTTGCCTTCAACCAACTTTGCAAAAGTAGCTTAACATCTGTAGTAGCTTGGTCAACATCAACCAAGATCAGTAGCTTAGGCGTTAATGGCTCTGGCTTAAATTGATGAGTTACATCTTTTGCTAGTACAACATCCAACAACACCTCCTTGATTGCAGCTTTAATAATACTGACTGCTTGCTCTCGAGTAATTTTTTCCTCCTCTACCCACCGATACAATAGCTGATACTCCCAGCTCTCATTTTTAGCTACAGGATTGATGCCAGCATCTATTTCCTGTAGCTTACTAACTATTTCTGAGAGTTGAGTATACATCCGGGGGCAGTAAGCTAATAGATTTCTTTGCCACCTTCTTACTGGATGAGTTCCTCCTGTGGCATACCTAATACTGCCCTTATATAGATAAAAGATCCATTGTTTTTGGTCAGAAACTGTCCACAAAAGTTGACCGCTAAACTGACGTTGCTTCAAAGTGTGGAGAAGCTTAATTTTTCTTGAATCCATAACAATTGGAGCTTGCCGCGCAGGAGAAGCTTGTTGCTGATATGCCATTTCATGAAAAAACTGTCTAACAATCAAGAACTCAATAGGATTAATTGTCGTTAGATTATGCACTCATCATCAAAATATATTGATAACCTGCAATAGTGATAAATGCACACTACCCTACCCTCTAAATTCTTTAGCTAATCTCAACGACAATTATGAATTGTGGATACTCAAATCCATTCTCATAATATAATTTGTTTAGCTGCAATATGCAAGTTTATTGCATTTTGGCAAGAGATTTATTTTGAGGTTATAATATACCACACCACATCCTATATTGTCGTCATATTATTCAATATATGTCCGTGATCTGGATCATTTAATTAAAACTTTTATTCTCTAATCATAAGTTTTTTTATATCTCTCAAGACTCCTTTAAAACCTTTCAATAGCTATTTACTTTTGTGGATTAACTCAATCAGGATCATTTACAAGCAAATAACGTTAAGGCAATGAGTAAGTTCTGTACCATCCTTTCTTTTGCTCATGGTTCATGGTTCATGGCTTATGGTTCAAGAAGCAATCAACCTCTCCACGGGGGAAGTTCAGTTATAGCAATTGCCAAGGCGGTTAAGACATTAAAAAAGTCTCAAACTCAGATATAACTTGGCTTTTCTTCCTGCCTCCTGCCTCCTGCTATATTACCCCAGCTAAGAGCTGGGTTTTTTCTTTCTCAACTGCCAAAATAAGATTGTGTGTAAATTCTCTTAAATTGCACTTTCGACAGTTTGAGGAAAACTCGCTTTACTTCTCCCCCTCTCTTACTCTCCCCCTCTCTTACTCTCCCCCTCTCTTACTCTCCCCCTCTCTTACTCTCCCCCTCTATAATAATTCCATGCAACAGTTTCAATATTCAACTCTTATTGATGCCCCTGTAGAAGTGGTTTGGGGCTTTCATGAACGTCCTGATGTCTTAGAACTACTAACTCCACCCTGGCAACCAATGCAAGTACTGCGCCGTGAGGGTGGTTTAGATGTGGGGGCAGTTTCTGAATTTAGGATTTTCCTTGGTCCTTTACCATTGCGCTGGTTAGCAGTTCACACTGAATGTACTCCTAATCAACTATTTGTTGATCAGCAACAGGAAGGACCATTTAAATATTGGCTTCATCGCCATCTGTTTGTTCAGGAGGGTGGCAAGACTCGGCTGACTGATTCCATTGAATTTACTTTGCCTGGTGGCTGGCTGCTAGAGTTCTTTTTGAGTTGGTTGGTTAAGATTCAATTAGAGCAAATGTTTAGCTATCGCCATCAGGTGACACAAAGGGAATGCAGTCGCAAGATATAGGCTGCCCCATAGAGGGAAGAGGGGGAGATGGGGAGATGGGGAGATAGGGAAAGGATATGAAGCCATCAACTTTAAAACCAAATGATCACAATCAGGTACATGAGTATCATCACTGTGATCCCCAAGGGCTATGGTTTGCTGCGGTTATGTTTTCTGTAGTTATTCATTTCTTTACCTTTTGGTTGCTGCGCCTTTTGCCGATGGGGCGCTTCCTGAAGTGGGATTCTGGTATTGCTCCTATTCCGATAGAGTTTATTTCTTTAGACTCCAAAGTTGTATTGCCAACTCCAAAGGCTCACAACCCTGTTACTACGACTACCACAGAGAATTTCAATCAGTCTCTAAATCCTCCAATTGCCTCTGCTTCTAGAACCTTTTCAAATTCTGCTGACTTACCAGTCACAGTGACGCCGGAGATAACTCCTTCTTCCAACCAGCCTCAGGTTAAGCCAACGCCTACACCTACGACTACTATAATTGCTCCCAGTCAACGGGTGAGCGAAAAAAAGATTGGGGGAACGAATAAGCAGAGGCGGAGACGCGGAGACGCAGAGACAGGTCGAATTGAAATTCCAACCAAAATTTCACTCACCCCCAGTCAACCCCAAGCTACACCGACGCCTTCGCCCACAAATACTGTAATTTCCCCAAATCAACCCCAAGCTACACCGACGCCTTCGCCCACAAATACTGTAATTTCCCCAAATCAACCCCAAGTTACACCAACGCCTTCGCCTACTCCTGTACCCACTCCTAACCCAAACCAGCAGTCTCTAGATGAGGACACCTCAAGGGAAACTAATTCAATAGGTGATTCCTTTGATAAGCCTACACCTACACCTTCTTCATTTCCGAGTCCTACTCCTGAAATGCTATCTCCCTCACCAATAGCTTCTCCCTCAACAGAATCACCTCAAGAAGAATTTGCCCCCGAATCTCAGCAGCAAGGGGGTGGCTTTCTGGTAAGTTTATCTGATCTTCGCCTTTCCGTTGCTGATAGGGATATTCCAACTCAGCTAGCTCAACCAAAAATAGAGCGGCAAGAGTTTGCTGCTGCTGACTATGGGTTTGATTTGGAACTCAATATTGACAAGGATTTGGTATTGGAAGTGTTACTGATAATTGATTATAGAGGAGTACCGATAATTTTACCTGAGGAGCCGCCTCAAGTACTCCAAGGCACTAGCAATATGAATGCGGTAGAATTGATGCATCTGGTGCAAGTAATCATTGAAAGATGGGAATTTGAGCCCACTTACATGGAGCAGGGTACAGTTGACCAAGCATACTATGTTAAGCTTGCGATTAGTCCCCTATCAAATTTTTCTGGCGAATAGCCTGGTTGATAAGATATCCCAAGGTTGTGTTAACCTGGTTAGAGTTGAGTAGAATAACTACTGGTTTGCGGGCGTAGTTTAGTGGTAAAACCTTAGCCTTCCAAGCTAATGATGCGAGTTCGATTCTCGCCGCCCGCTCTTTTGTTGTTGTCCTTTCTCCTTTCAGGCGCTATTTGTCAGTTTTTAGGAATTAATGTCCAAATCCACGAACTTATAGGTGTTTGAGCCATTTTGATATTTTTTAAGGCATTTTTGCCAGTTTTAAGTAATTAGGGTTTACTGAATTAATGTAAAAGGTATGCCAGACAATGGTTTTGAGCCTTTTTTGACGCTGACAAGTGCAAGGTTAGATTTTCTCAACAGAGCTGCCTGCCAAGCCGCTGCTTCGCCTTCATTCTGAGGCACGCTATGGGTAGCAATCTCTAAGACTTCCAGCCACTTTTGCCCCGTTAAATCCCGACCTTTAGGTCGCCGACTTTGAAGCTAGGGTAAGGGGGAATAGCTCAGCAAGGATTGAGTATTTTTACTCAATCCTCTCTCGAATCAAGTTGGGTACAATCTGAGGTCATCCTCCAAAATTTGGTAATTTTAACTAAAATTGATTTTAACTAGTACTTGCCAATAGCTATTAAGTTTGTTATCTTGGTTAAGCACTGATGATAGTCAGCCGGGATAGCTCAGTTGGTAGAGCAGGGGACTGAAAATCCCCGTGTCGGCGGTTCAAGTCCGCCTCCTGGCATTATGTTCATTTATACTCTGTTAACCACACCATAAGGCTTTGAGCAACCATGCCCATTGCCTGTTGGGCGTGCCAAAGCGAGTAATATTCGGGAAAAATTTAACCAGTGGCGATCGACTGGCGATCGTTTTTAACACCTGATAAGTCCCGCTAGTTGGTGAAGACAAATTTTTTGGCGATCGACTTTGGCGATCGAGCAGACTAAGATTCGGGAAACGGAGGCGATCGAGCAACATTTTTTGAAAAGTATTATTCAAAAGTGGGAACATCTTGAACACAGATCACCCCAGCATAATGCTGCCAAATAGTTTTAGGGGAATTACCAACCCAGCTGGCAACCTGAGGCACACCAATACCTTTCTCCAAGCAATTAGTAGCGATTGGGAAGTTTAACAGACCTCGGCAGCCTGAGGCGAAGTCGACCATGAGGGGATTCAATGCCGACAATAAGTTTGTTGGTCAAGGTAGAGTTTCCTAATTTAAAGTGTCGATTCAGAAAGGGTTTTCATCAACAATGTCATCGTCAATAGGGGAGTCTTCCTTGAAAGCATTCTCGATAGTCTCCCAGCTCGAGCAATGATGCTCTATGATTACGCGCTCTCCCACTTGCTGGTAGAGCCTGAGCCATAAATCCAAACGTTGCTCGTCAGTAAGTTCGTGTAATGAATAGACCCGATATAAGGGAAAGAGATAGTTTCCGACAAGTTTGATACTCCAGCCCAAATAGCAAAGTAGTTTGTTAACTGCAAGGGTTGGCTCAGCAGCAGCAATAGTAAAGTTCTCAAGCCAGGACAAAACTCTTTGGCGCTCAATAACTGAGAGATGACATCCCATAGTGCGCTGTGAGATTAGCCCGAGGTGAAAGCCAACAGCAGAGAGGGCAGCATCTTTGTGCAGAGGGTAACTAGTACGATTGTACCGTAGGATTTGTAATCTAAGAAAATTCTGGTTCATGATTGCCTCCGAAAAAACTGAGAAAATGCTGACGTTCAGCCTTAAATTTTCGAGGGGAAGAGGGTTTTAAAAAATTAAGTTCTAGAGTAATGAACCTATCGTTAACGCACTGACAAAGAGCCTTTAATCCGTCGAGAAGTTTGATGATTTTAACCACACCATTTGTTGGTACTTCTGAGCGAGAGAAAGTGGTACAATCACCTGGAGAAAAAGAACTTGTTGATGGTGCAGGCTCTGGTTTTTTAATCACAGCATGAGCCTCAATTAACTCCCGCCGACTCCAGAGTCGATTATCTATGGGTTTTTGGCTAGCATTGGACTTCAAGCGGAAAAATTGATTAGCTTGTGTCTCGATGAGTTCATATTGGAGAAAACGTCCCTGCTCATCTTCAATAAGTAAGCGGGTTAATAGTTGTAGTTGCTCAAGATCTAGAGATTGAACAGGGAGAGATTCAATCTCGTCATTGTATTTCCGGCAGTTGCTGCCATCAGCCAGCTCAAAGATGAACTTGGTGTAGAACGGAGGATCCTCGAAACCAACCAGGGTGGCGCGAACCCATTCAAAGTGGGGGTTTTGAATGGTGGTGTCAGCAAATCGTCTCATCAGGTATTGACAGCCCAATTGATAAGGAGGCTCAGGGGGAGCCTCGCCCAAATCTGGAGTGGGTAGATGTTTTGGTGCAGCAGGCAATGACTCTGGAGAGGAATTAGTTTTTAAAAAAGTTTTACCCTCAGTTACTCCCCTTGCTCCACTTTCGCCCGAAAAGCCTTCAGTATCAGCCTTTTGGTGAGTGGAGTAAGTTGGTGAGGGTGGAGTAATAGGAGTGGAGTTTTGGGTTTGGGAGTGATTTTCACCTGAATTGTGAGTTTCTGGGACTGAGTTAATTGTTGGTGCAGCAGGCAATGACTCTGGAGAGGAATTGGTTTTTGAAAAAGTTTTACCCTCAGTTACTCCCCTTGCTCCACTTTCGCACGAAAAGCCTTCAGTATCAGGCTTTTGGTGAGTGGAGTAAGTTGGTGAGGGTGGAGTAATAGGAGTGGAGTTTGGAGTTGGAGGAGGATTTTCACCTGAATCGTGAGTTTCTATAAGTGGAGTTTCTGATAGTGGAGTAACTGGAGTTAGTGGAGTTTCTTGAGAGCCTGAAACCCTTGCTGATTCTGGGCTAGTGGAGTAAGTGGAGCAAAAGGGGGTCAAAGTTTTTTCAAACGCACTTAAGTTTTTGTTGATACCTAAGTGAGTAATCAAATCAAAATCGCTCATCTTCGGGACGCTAGCAAAATAAATCCCTCCAGTGGATTTTTTGGAAGTCACACCAAAAGCCGAGACCGCCTCCATCAACTTCCGCCTTTTCTTCGCCCCAAGCCCATTTTCTTTGCACCAGTCCAAATAACTAGCGTAGAAATCTCCCACCTTCACCCGATTTCCCTCACCGAAAACCTCAACCAGAAAAACGTACTCGGGATTGTTGATTTCAAACCTCTTAGTGGAGGCGACAGCAACGGACTTAACCTCCCCGGCGCGGTAAATACGACGCTTGACTTCATTAAAAGGCATTGACCATGCCCATTGAAAAATCCCAGGGGTCTCCAAGCTAAGTTTTTGAGGCAAATCAAGATCTAAACTTCGAGGCCGATTATTAAAAGAGACCACAATCACGCGCCGATCTAAACCCTCAGAACCATCAGGAACCTCTGGGACACGGTTATAAGCACGAACAATCACCGTACCCAAACGAGCGTTAGCCATATCCTTGTAAAGCTTTTTGACCAAAACTGGCTCGTTACTAACAATTTTATTGAACTGCCCCACATCAGAAATACGTCCAAAGGAGTCAGCGTCAACAGCGATTTTCTTGTCGAGTAATTGAGTTAAGCTGTTAGGACTTTGAAAAGAGGCAGAGTCAAAGGTTCCTGTAGATTCACTTCCGACAACATTCATCAGTGCATCGAGAAAGGTTCCTTTGCCAGAGCCCTTCGGGCCAAGTAAGTCGAGAGCTTTTTCAATGGGATATTTTTTGCTCCTGTCCTTGGGCAGCAAAATCCACTTGATAAAAGCGCGCAACAGCTCCACTGCCTCGGTATCACCACCAACAGCTTCTAGCAAAAACTTTTGCCACTGGGGGCAGACGGCAGTAGTGTCATACTCATAAGGCAAAACTTGAGTGATAAAATCACCTCGGCAATGAGAAGCAAACTCATTAGTATTTAAGTTCAAAGTGCCGTTGGAAAAAGTTAATTTGTTTTTCGGATTCCAAAACTTTTCATAAACAAGTAATCGAGAACGTAGTTGTCGAATCAGAGTATCAAGCCCCTTAGTACCAAGCCACTGCTGTTGATCAAAAAACTCAATCAAGGAAGATTCAAACTCGCAATCTGACCTGATTTTCCAGCAATCCCCCTGCCAAAAATACCAACCCATGCCAGCACGGAAGCGCCAACAATCTTTGAGGACGCTCCAGCAGAGCATAATTTTATAGAGAGGAAAAGGATCCTTGTTCTCGAGTTTTGGTAGAGCCAAGCGACAGAGCTTAGCATAGGCCTCAATACCGTGTCGGACTTTGAAGTCATCAACACCGTTTTTCTCTCCGTTGATTTCACTTGGCAAAATCACAAAGTGGCATTTAGCGCCAAGTTGGTTGAGAGCCTCTGCTAATGAGCGTGCAGCCTTTTCAACTCCTGGTTTTTGCCACAAATCTGAGTCAAAGGAAATGTAAACTGGGCGATGTTGCCAGTTGATAGATTCAACAATCTCTGGCAATAATCGAGACTCCTCAAGCTTTTTATCGGTTAAATCTTTTTGCGCCTCCTCATCATCTTCAATTAATTGAGCCGGAGGCAAATCAATCTCTTCGAGGCGAGTAGTTTTATCAAGCCACCCCCAAACTCCGCTTAATCCCAAAACCAAGAAATTCTCTGCCGCTAGAGAGTCAGCCTTCTTCTCTCCTTCAACAATATGCAGTGGAATCGAGGTTTTTTGTGCTTTGAGACTAAATTGTTGTAGAAGCCGACTCCAGTAAGGCTTATTACCTTCTCCATGAGGGGAAAGATATTTAGGAGGATCCCCCAGAGCAGAGCTAGCCCAATCTCTCGGCTTAATTCTGTAATATGGCCTGCCCTTGGAAGTCAAATAAGGTTGACCAGAAAGAGGATTAAAGTAGCTAAAGACTAATCCAGTATGCTTAAAGCCTACCTGCTTTTTAGCCAGTTTGACGTCATCAACTGTAAAATGACCCAACTTGCTGATTTGTTGAGCACTCAATCCGGAGGACTTTAATTCAGCTAAGTCAGTTTCACAAAGTTGGTCTATACTAGGGGTACTTTGTTCCTTCATAATCAATTCCTGTTTGTATTTAATACCTTGTTTCCAAAACCCCTAAGTTTTAGAGGAGCTGAGGGAGATGTAGCAACAGTGTTCTTGCCCTCAAGAGCTGTGTAAATACAAGCCGTTTGTACTCGATAGTCAAACTGAGGATTGCCATTTATTGATAGATGGCAATCCTTTTGCTTTTGGCTGGCAATTAGCGTGTTTTGCATTGCAGTTAAAAGATTGTAGTTGTCGATAACTTTACCTCTAGTCAGAGCAAAAAAGCAAATATTTTTTCACTTTTTACTAGATGCTAAGTCATGGTGGTAAAAGTAAGCAGGCGGGCATCTTTTAGCCCACTTTGAACCAAGGGATGTGGTGAGTAATTAAATGCTGCTAGTTAAGTCACTTAATTGTCACAAAACACCTATTTGCGGCTAGCAGTATAAAAGCAGTGTAGGCAAATAACGTTTACCCACACTGCTCAACTCAGCTAATAAAACACTTCGTCCTCATCATCAAGCTCGTCGTTGAGTACAACAATAGCCATTGCCACAAACCAAAAAGGACAAGCCAGAAGATCTCCAATCGCAAAACTTAACAAGCCAGGGCTTGCAACGATGAGTGCAATATAAAAAAGTAGTAAACCACACACAGGAGGACAAAACAAAGTACCGAAAAAGTCGTACTACCAAAACGGATTAACTTCTGACCTTCTCGATTGGGGAACTTTTTGATAAAACTGGGAATCTCAACCAGATAATTCCAAGCAATCGGGGTAGTTAGCACCCCTAACATTATCGCTTCATATCCGGACATAAACAAGCTAGCAGTTAAACTACCCCACCATTGAAGCGCTGAGGGTTCTTGGGGGTTGGGCATACCATTTAAGAAGTAGGTCATACTGAAACAGATGTTACATATCATCAGAATCAGTCCCACGGCATAAGCACCCCAAGAGATACTGCTGTTAACGAAGGGCGAACGACCAAATATCATAAACACCTCACGGTTTACTAATTATCAAACGACCTAAATATTCAGGCTGTTGTCTGAATCAAGTTATTGAGATTTCTTGTTAGTTTCTCAGGCTGCCAACTGTCGGCACTCTGGTTGTCGGTTAGTGGGCTGTCGGCTCTAGATGTCTTGTCGGTTCCTAGCCGACAGCCTTTTTACTTGTAACCGACTAGCCTACATTAGGGATGAAGCTTAAGTGTGAGTCTTCACCTACGGTCACTCCATAACCTTGTTGTGCTAATAGCTGAAATCCTAATCGTATGGCATCTGGCGTTAAGTTATGCTCTTTAATCTGCTGCCAGTCGCTTCTTTGTACATCCCTGGCTTTTACTGGTTGATTATTTTTCCTGAAGTGCTGACGACAGAAGTCAAGTAGGCATTGCATATGTGGGGGTAATCCCAGAGTAGGGTCGGTTTTTTTGGGTTCTACCTCGGCTATAGTTGCAATCTATTTTGTCCTTGGTATTTGTACATACTCTGAATAGTCGTAAGCTGGATTAGGAGGCTGCCAACTATTAGGGATAGTCACCCGATTTTTCTGCTCTTTTCCTCCTTCATTCCATTCCAACATGGCCCAGCCTGCACAAGATTTACCCCCTGGTACTTTCAAGTCTTGTTTCGCTTGACAGTTGAGCCTCACGAATTGATTTAGTAAGGTGTCTTTTTTACCTCTTCCTGCCTGTTCTCCTCCGATGCAGGTGAGGCTTTTTCCATGGCTTACTAGTACTACTGACATGTTCGCTTGTCTTAAATACTGGGTGCAGGCCTCGAAGAAGTTTTTCATTGCCAAAGAGTGCATTTTTGACTCCCAGTTGGTTACTTCTTCTAGTAATAGGAAATGGTGATAGTCGCCAAAGGGGTCGTAACTGCTCACGGCTCGTTTTTGAAGCCTCCTAAATGCTAGTTTGGTAAAGGCGTTTACTCCTTTCTCTGCTTGAGGAAAGTTATTTCCTGCACCCCAGACTTTTAAGGGCTGGTATTGCTGATATTTGTTGAGGGGGTTAATCACTTCCACGATGTGACCCTTCTTTAAGTGCTGTGTGACTAAGTAGCCTGCTTTGGAGCTTTTGCCACTGCCGACAGCGCCGTAGAGCAGTACTGCTGGCTCGTTAACTAGGGATTCGATGTCTGGTTCCCATGGTTTGCTTGGTTCTGCTTCTGATTCGAGAGTATTTGAGGCTTTGACTTCTATGGTTTGAGGTTCAGGGCTTAGGGAACAAGATTGAGTTAAGGCTGGCTCAAGCGCAGGCAAGGAAGGAGCTATAATTGGCAGGCTGGTTTGAGGTAAGCGCTGTTGCTGAGATTGTTCTGTGCCCCGACGATGACCTCCAAGGCTGATTAAGCCAATGCCGACAGCAAAAGTTAATCCCAGGCCTGCACCCATGACAATTGGCGCTTCTAAGCTGAACTCAAGGGGTTGAGTAGTGTTCATAGGAATGAATGAATCGAGGGTCTGTGGGTGAGAGAATTTCTGTGTTGACGAGATCACACACCAGGAACTCGACGAAAAGTTTCAGTTCCGCCTCTTTCATCTGCTCTGCAATGGCAATGGGGTTGATCGGATAAAGACTGGTGATGATTAAGCCGTGCCGCTGTGAACACTCAACCACCGAGTATCTGACAATTTGCCCTGACGATAACTTTTGACAATGATGTAGGGTTTGACTGATGGCGCTGATGAGAACCCACTTATCCTCTTTGGAAATGCCTTCTAGGTGTTCGCCGAAGACTTCGGTAAGGGTTTTGACTCGGGGACTGTTTATGTAAGCCTTGAGGGGCAAGACACTGGTAGAAACTTGTGGCAATGTATTCATAATTAGCTTTGCTTGTCGATTCCAGAAGCTTTGAAGTTATTGATAAACTGATCAACTTGTTGCTGTTGAGTAGGGGTGAGTGTGCCGTTGAGATTGAGCTGTGTGCCAAATAAATCGGCGTTGCTGGCAATGCGCCAACAGGAGTTTTCGACGAGTTGTTGATTCCCCTGGTAGCGATTCTCAATGCGAGCTATTTGCTCAGCAATGTAATCATGGTTCATGATGTAAGGGTTCCTAATTTACCGGGACGGTGAACCAGTTGTTTTTAGAGTTTTGCTGGTTCACCCGAGCGCTGGGCTTGCTAGGCCTCAGCGCCCAAGCCTTCTTCGAGCAATTGAGCAAAGGCTGATGGGGGTAAAGGTTGATTAACTCCCTCATGAAGCTGCTGCTGTTCGAGCTCAATAGTGAATAAATCCAGTTGCTCCATTTTTTCGTAGATGCAATCAAAGACATCTGGCCAGTTATCAGTTTCCAGGGCATTGAGGGCTAGGTTTTCCAGCTGTTGAAGCCATGGTGAATGTTTTTCTTTGAGGGCTTGTTGATTTTTAGGCAGCATTAGTCTCATCCTCCTCAAACTGAGCGGCAAAATCGGCGATAAACTCCTGTTCTTGAGCTTCGATTAGGGCTGGCTGCTGTGTTTTGGGTAGAGCGACGACTTTGTTGTTATTGCCAGCGACAAGCCCTTTGAGCCAACCCAATAAGCGGGGTATGAATTCTTGGCGCATCATTGAGTGAGCCAGTTTATGCTCGTAAATGATGCGATTGGTTAGAGTCGTCAACTCAGCAGCGCTTAACTGCTGTGAGGGAACACCCATCACCCGTTCTGATTGAGCACGCACATAAACCTCAAGATCAGATTCAATGCGAACTCTGGTATTTTGTGCCATGTTTATCTCCTTGCCAGTAATGCTGAAGCAATGGTTTGTAATCCGATGGCGTTTGCCCAGCATCCAGAAGGAACAGTAGTGATCTTCTGGGTTTCTAGCATGCGTGCGATTCCTGGCATCTGAGTTCCTCCGCCCCAGGCGACTACCGAGCCTGCCGCATCACGCCATTCTTGGGTGCTGTTGAAGGCTAAACGCACTCTGTCAGCTAACCAAGTTTTTACTAGTTGTGCATAGATAGAGCGAAAGTTGAACTGACGAGAGCCATAATTAAATTGACCGGTTTCAATGCCCTGGCGAATCAGTTCGACATTGCCAGCTTTTCCTGTGCCTAGATATTGGAGGAGTTCTCCATCACAGGCAATGGCTTCTAGCAAGTCAATACAGCCATTAATCTCTAAAGGTTGGTGATAAATCAGCTTACCTTTCGGGCTAAAAACTTGGGGGATTACTGTGGAAGTTCCGAAGTCAAAAGCAATCACATGAGCATCAGAGTCGAACAAGTTTAAGCGCTTGCTGTAACTGTAAGAGCCTGCACCTTCTGGAGCGATAGTTCCTAGGGTAATGTTTACTTTGACTTCCGCTTGTTTCTGTCCACCAAAACTAATAAGATGATTGCCTGTTATTAGTTGCTTCAATCTGTCATTGAACAGCGTCCTTGAGTGAGTGCTAATCACTAAGAACAGGTTCCATTCCTGCCGATGAGGTAAACTGGCTAAGGCTCCAAGCACCATGTGCAGAGAATATTCAGCTTTGAGGGCTGGGTCGTCACTAAGCTTGACATGAGTGGTTGGTGCTTTCCAGGAAGCTAGTTCTCCTGTTAAGAATTGGCGACCAATTAAGTCGCTTCTATTGCCTGAGTGGTAGTAGAAATGACCGCCTTCGGAGGAGTTCAAGTCTTCAAGCAATGGTGACTTTAATTCTACTAGTTTTGAGGGCTGGCGTAAGAGAGTTTGTTTTTGATGTAATGGCAGGCATCTTTTGGTTAGTCCTGCCCCACAATCTACTCCTACGGGGATTAAGGGCTTGTTTTGTCCTGTTCCAGCCTCAATTGGTGAGGTGGTAGTGAGCATGTTTGGTGAGTGTTTGGTGGTTGTAATTGCTTAAGAGTGTTGAGGTGTATGGCTTTCAGCGTTTTGTTGGTGAAGGAAAGATTAACCCGATTCTACCGAGTTTGGTCTACCAGTTCTCTCTGGTGGGGTGTTTTGGCATGAATATAGATTAGCATAATATTGTTTAGCTATAAACACCTTGCAGGTGCTTAATAGCACCTTATGTTGGTTTTAAGGCTGTCCTCGCTTAGTATGGAGCTATAAATCAATGGTCAATATGCAGCCGGTGAGCAAGAAAGTATTCGTGACGTTACCAGATTCAATACACGAGGACTTGGAGCGTTGGGCGAAACTACAAGGACGTCCAACGGCTAACCTTGCAGCATTTCTCATAGAAACAGGGATTAATCAGGCAAAAGACAAAGGGGATTTACCACCAAAAGAACTACCTTCTCCAGAACAGACAAAGCAAAAGTGATAAATAACTCAATCAACTATTGGTTACGCCTGTTAATCCAATACTTTCTCTGACTCCCTATATTTCTCAGGACTTACGCAACTGGCACAACGCGTACGCCTTTCTATAGTACTTGTGTACTACAGAAAGGTAGCGTACCCAGAGGGCCTTGCTGAAATTAGTCACAGTAATCGACTGTGTTCAGTATTCTTTCTCATCATGAGATAATTAGTTGAGGATGTCTAAAACAAAAAAAAAAGTGAAACTGTTCCGGGTAAGTGTCTCCACCGACAGAACGGATTTTATCGCTACAGGTGATGGAACACATTGGTGAACCCCTTGATCAGGCAGCAGCCAGAAAGCTCATGGCAACCCATGCGGGGTACTGGGTTCTGCTCGGATTCGGTGGTTGGTCAGTGCAAGAAACCAAAAGCGGTGAAATTGTTGGTTTGACCGGACTCAAGTCCAGTCAGGGAAGTCTCGATTTAGAGGTTGGTTGGATTTTTAAACCAAAAACCTGGGGAAGAGGCTACGCCACAGAAGCAGGTGCTGTCGCTCTGAGCTATGCCTTTGACACCGTCGGTGCCAAGCGTGTATTCGCCCGCATGGCATCGGCAAATTACAGCTCAATATCTGTCGCACGCAAGCTGGGAATGCACCTTGACTCCGACTTATCAAACAGTTCAATTTCAGTCTACGTCGCTGTTGGCAAGTAGCGCCATTGAGGCATAGACTCTTGAATTTAGATTTTGGCTTGAGGTTTTTTAGATTTGAGCTACTCCGTTGAGGCCTTTCTGGTTTAACCAATTGATGATTCGATTTTGGTCTTTTCCTTACAAAGGCGATCGCTCTTGAGAGTACCTTTATGAACACAAAAACAGTACATTTACTTAATTTTCTAATGTCAATTTTTCGACACTAGTTATCACAAGCTGTCAACTACTTTAGTAAAGTTATCCACTAATACCCTACACCGGAGCCTGTCAAAATCCCGGCGTACGTTATCACAAAACTTCAACTACTTTAGTTTACTTGTCCACTAATACCCTAGACCGGAGCCTGTACCGCTTCCTAACAATAGCTCTGGCATTTGTCTAACAATGCCTTCTGTGGAATTAGCTCTGATGGCTAAGGCACAGTGCTCGCTAATGGAAAAAACAACTTTGTGCTTGAGTATCGGTAAAAATAACAGAAGGAATTAGCTGTGATCAATATCTAGAAACTTACTCTAGAGCAATTTTCAAGGTACACACCGATGACTCATTTTGGCTTGATCTGCTTCCCTTCCACTGGTCATCTCAATCCCATGACCACCTTAGGTTATGAACTACAAAAGCGCGCTCATCAAGTTACTCTGTTCGGGATTGTTGATACTAAACCCAAAACACTAGCAGCAGGATTGGAATTTCGGGGGATTGCTAAACTTGAGTTCCCCACTGGGGCGCTCAGGCAATGTTATACAAAGCTAGGGCAAATGAGTGGCTTAGCTGCATTAAGATACACTATCAACCTTCTGAGGGAATTTTCGGCTGTGGTACTGCGGGATGCTCCAGGAGCAATTAGGGAAGCACAGATCGATGTCTTGCTAGTAGATCAAGCTTCACCAGAAGGAGGTACTATTGCCGAATTACTCTCAATTCCCTTTATTAGTGTTTGTAATGCCATCGTGCTTAATCGAGAATACGGCGTTCCTCCACACTGGACTCATTGGGACTATCACCCTACTTGCTGGGCCCATTGGCGCAACCGAGCAGCTTACCAGTTGTTTGATCTCCTTGGGCTACCAGTTATCAAGTTGATCGCCCAATATCGTAGAGAGTGGAATTTGCCTTCACACACTAGCCCTGGTGAGTACTTCTCTAAACTAGCTCAGTTAAGTCAACAGCCAGCTGAGTTTGAATTCCCTAGGCAGTATTTGCCCGAGTGTTTTCATTTCACAGGACCTTACCATAGCCGAGCCAGTCGGGAACCTGTCGCCTTCCCTGAGCAAAAGTTGACTGGGCAACCGTTGATTTACGCCTCGATGGGAACACTGCAAAATCGCCTCATCGAGGTTTTTGACAAAATTGCATCAGCTTGCGTGGGATTGGATGCCCAATTGGTTATTTCTCTAGGAGGTTCGGTCAACCCAGATTCTGTCTCACAATTACCTGGTTCGCCCCTAGTGGTCAACTATGCACCTCAATTGGAGTTACTGCAAAAAGCCACTCTCACCATTACCCATGCAGGTCTCAACACCACCCTCGAATCCTTGAGCAACGGAGTACCAATGGTGGCAATTCCTATTGCCAATGACCAGCCTGGAATTGCAGCGCGTATAGCTTGGACAGGAGTCGGTGAAGTTTTACCCCTTGCTCAACTGAGTGTTCCTAGGCTGCAAACTAAGATCAAGCAGGTACTCAGTGGAGATTCTTATCACAAGAATGCTATCAGGTTACAAGAAGCTATTGGTCGAGCTGGGGGGGTGACTCGAGCTGCTGATATTATCGAACAAGTAGTATCTACGGGAAAGCTTGTTCTTTCTCAGACCAACTTGCAGCAGTTTTCATCTCAATAAAGTACAACAATCGGATTTAATTACATTAGGATAACATTGCTAGTGCTACTTTACACCTCCATCGCGTTTCGTCCGTGCTGTGGCTTTTTCTCAAACGGCACGAGCTACTGATGATGGATATGAGACAATGTACGAATTATTTCGTGTACTTGACAATTTTAATGTTCCTCTGGGAGCAGCTGAGGGCCCTGAAGATGATGATAATTCAGATATGCGCAGTGCAACCATTTGGACCACAGCTCAAGATTTAACCAACAAGGTAATTTACTACCACACTCAACATAATCGCCAAGTTCGCAAAATTGATCTTAATCAGCTAGACTTTGAAAAAATCAGTGAAATGCAAACATTTCCATTTGATGTCAATAAAGAGCAAAATATTGAAGATCGTACTCCTGATCTAGTCTAATTCTTCAACCTATGAGTGATGTTTCTAGTGAGCGCACATTTCCCATCTCCCTTCAGGAGAGGGGCAGAAAAGCCCTTCGAGCAATTAAGGGATTGGAGGAAGCGATCGCTGCTCAAAGTGTGTTCTGTCAAGGGACAATTATCTATGGTAAAAAAGGTAAAATCAGGCAAATTCCTCGTCAAACTCCAGTTTTGACCATTGACCGCAATCGGCTAGTTTCAATTCTACTCAAGCAGTTAACCGAAACCTATAGTCACAATCAGGTTAAGGTACATTTCAACTGTCAATGTACCGCGGTAGATGGAACTGCCAAAACTGTAACCTTGAAACTCAATCAGGAACAGAGCTTTACCACTGACTACGATTTACTGGTAGGTGCTGATGGTGCGCGCTCACAAATTCGAGAGTATTTAAGCAACAATGCTGGCTTGGTCTGCTCCCAAAACTATGTTCCTGATGCTTATAAATCGGTGTATTTAAGTCGGCTTAATCCAGAGACTCGATGGGAGTTAGAACCAAATAAAATCCATGCCTTTACTTTGGAAAATAAAGCCCGGATGCTGATGGTTCCCCAACCCGGAGACCATTTAAATGGAGTGATTATTTTTGATCATCAAAATAATCCCCTAGAAGGATTATCCACCAAGGAAGAAGTTAAGGAATTTTTTGAGAAAAATTTCCCAATCCTTGGTCAGTTAATGTCACTGGAGGAGGCACAGATGTTGCTGAAGCGTCCAGTGGCGAGGGTTCTAACAGTACACTGTGAGCGCTTTCATGAAGGTGATAGTGTGTTGCTCATTGGTGATGCGGCTCATGCGGTGTCTCCTTCCATCGGGCAAGGGTGTAATTCTTCCTTAGAAGATGTGCTGATTTTGGGGCAGTTGTTAGAGCAATATGGAAATGATTGGGGTCAGGTTTTACCTGCGTTTTCCCAGCAGAGAGTCTCTGATGCCCATGCCCTACGAGAGTTGTCTGATTATACCTTCCCTCGCCAGAAGTCTTTGATCGTTGAGTTTCTGTTGCGAACAATGATAAAAAGGTTATTCCATCGATGGTTTCCCCATTGGGTTAAGCCGTTTGTTTTTGATTTGGTGCTAGATACAGACTTGCCTTATTCCCAGGTTTTGAGTCTGAGTCAGGGTTGGATTAATAAAGTTAAGCGCTCAAGCTTAACGTGAAATTCGGTTAATTAATATAAGACAATTTCTGTTATCACATAGCTACCCATTAGTTAAAACTAGCATTTCGTCCAATATTCTCTCTAACCCTTGCCAGAAGTGACTTTGTTCAACATGCGCTTACTATTTCTTCGATGGTACCACGATGGCAAATATCAAGCCAGAACCTACATGGGTACAGAGTTTTTAGACCTAATCGCTACATCCTTGAGAGAAAGGGAGCTTGAGAGGTTAAGTAGTACATATGCACGGTATAGCTTCAGTCAGGGGGGTATTAAACTATCGCAAGGGAAGAGAGCATGAACTCGCCAACAGAGGACTCCTCATAGTAGTTGGTTCCGGTTGCCTCAACAAAGTGGTCGGGGTTCCCAGCTCCCAAAGCACACGGGGCTAAATTCATGGCTGTAGCGACAAGGTACATCGTCTGATAAAGAACCCCTACATGCTTCAAAATCAGACTGTAGCCCATAGACTCGTAAGCCCAACTGACCCTAGCAAATCGAGCAGTAATGACAAGAAGTACATTAGGGCAGACATCATCGCCATTGGCGTTGGTAGCATCTCTCATAAGCCTATCAATTTGTTCGTCACGACAGGAGATAGGAGCTAAGTGATGGTGCAGAGGGCAGTAATGATAAATTCCTCGTTCCAACCCCTGGCAATCCTCAATGACTGGGTAGATCTCCAGTTCATAGCAGGCACCACCGGATGGGTAGGGTCGATTACTGCATTGCATATATCCTCTGTCTGTGATCTCCCTGACTCTGGCACAGCGGTAGAGAAATTCTCCTAGCTGCTTGGCGGTGAGGGGAACAGGACCAGGGGTTCTGATAGATTTTCTGGCTTCTAAGACGGTGAAGAAAGAGGGGTTATTATTAACCTCTGGCTTTTCTAGAGGGATGGGATGAGAGGTTAAGGCTGGCTTGATGGGTGGGGGAGGCTCAATTATTCCTTTGAATCTCAGAGACTTTCCGACAGGGTGAGGCTGTCTTCCTTGCCTGCTCAGAGAATGAAATAATAAATCATGGAATTCCCATTGTGTAAGGCTAAGAGGCTCTACTGCTTCAACTGATACTAAGAGTTTCGCGCTACAGCACAGAGTCAAGAAGGCAGAGATTAAGTCAATAGGAACATCGAGTTTTTGGCTTAACTCGAATTTGTTATGGGGTTGAAGCAGAGAGTATAAGACAACAGCAGAAAAAGTCTCTTTGATCGAGACAATTGATTTACCTAGCGCCGACCGCCAAAAAAAGGTGGAATCTTCCCTATGGCAATAGGCAAAACGAGAGATTACGTATTGTTCATTTTGGGGGGTATAAAACTCTGGGTGATACTCAAAGATTGAAGA
>JAAHGS010000076.1 GCA_010692645.1 Symploca sp. SIO2E9 | reverse complement strand
AAGGAGGTGATACAAGTGTTTAATCTGACCTACGAATTTAAGCTTAAACCAACCAAAGCACAGGTAGATCAGTTTAACGACTGGCTTGAACTTAACCGTCGTGTCTACAACTATGCTCTAGCTGAGCGCAAGGACTGGTACAAGTCTCGTGGTTGTCGAATTAACGCTTGTTCCCTTCGGTCTGAATATATCATCCCAGCTGAAAGCAAGCGTCCCACCTACGTTGATCAAGCAAAGGTCTTAACTGCCTACCGAAAAACCAGCCCTAGCTTACAAAAAGTACAATCACAAGTACTGCAACAGACGCTAATGCGCCTTGAGAAAGCTTTTGTCAGCATGTGGGAACAAAGCTATGGTTTTCCTAGGTTCAAGAAACCAGGAGCTATGCGCTCATTTGTTTTCCCTCAGCTGGGGGTTGACCCCATCAAGGATGGCTTGATTAAGCTACCCAAAACAGGATGGGTAAAGTTCAGGCAATCACGTCCAATCCCTAGCGACGTCAAAATCAAACAGGCTCAAGTTGTTAAGCGTGCTAGTGGCTGGTATGTGATGTTAACGGTTCAATGGAAAGTAGACATCCCCCAAGTGCTTCCCCATGGGGAGCCGCTGGGGATAGATATGGGAATTTTAAGTTTTGTAGCGACTTCAACTGGCAAATTCTTCCCTAATCCGCGACATGAGTAAAAGCCTCGAACGCAAGCTTAAATTGCTGCAACAGAGAGTTAGTAGGAAGCGTCGAGGGAGTAAGAACCAAAAGAAGGCGCAATACAAAGTAAGTAAGCTGCATGAGCGAATTGGGAACATCCGCAAAAACTACCATTGGGAATTAGCTCATAACCTTTGTGAGCAGGCGGGAATGATATTTGCAGAAGACTTAAACCTGAAAGGACTAGCTAAAGGCATGCTATCAAAACATTGCTTAGATGCTGGTTGGGGTCAGTTTCTACAAATACTTTCCCAGTGCTGTTTAAAGCGTGGCGTATTCTTTCAAAAGGTAGACGCCAGAAAGACTTCTCAAATCTGTCCCAACTGTTTAACAGAAACTGGGAAGAAGACTTTAGCTGAGCGCGTTCACTCATGCAGCAATTGCGGCTATACCACAGACAGAGACGTTGCAGCCGCTCAAGTAGTCGCTATACGCGGACTTGCAGCCGTAGGGCATACGGTCAAGATGCTTAGTGAGGGTAAATTCATTGGAATCCCCACGACCTAAGAATCCCTCGCTTTTAGCGATGGGAGTGTCAATAGATAGCCAAGAGAGTTCGTTCGGTAGTAGTGTCCAATGTTCAATCAATTCCTCAAATTCCCAGCGTCTCTTCAACTCCTAACCAATCCTCAGTAAGTGCATCAAGATTAGCTTATCACACCCAGGGGAATAAGTTCTTATTTTAAATAGTATCAGAACTTTTACTAAAAATTGAGGGGAGAATGAGGTGCTTTTCAGGGCAAAAAGGAGAATCAATCGATGAAGTTCTGACTATGAAAACAAATTTAGAACTTTTTCAGAAGAGACTACAAGTAAAATTCAGGCGCTGAAAGCTAGTTACAGCAAAACTTTCAAGTCAGTTGGCATCTGGTGACAGCTTCCTTAGCTTTACGCCAATCAGCTAAATGGGCATCAACATGTAGTCTTTAGCCCTGATGGTGAGACCATTGCTACTGCTAGTAGGGAAACAGTAAAACTCTGGAACCGGCAAGGACAAGAGCTGCACACTCTCCAGGGGTATCGAGGAGAAATTACAAGCGTGGTCTTTAGCCCAGATAGCAAGACCATTGCTACTGCTAGTAACGGGAAACTTCCTGGTGGTTCGACATTCATTCCAGAGCCAGTAAAACTCTGGAACCGGCAAGGACAAGAGCTGCGAACTCTCGATGAGAATGAATTAGTTACTTTTAGCCCAGATGGTAAGACCATTGCTACTGCTAGTAGCTACGGAACAGTAAAACTCTGGAACCGGCAAGGACAAGAGCTGCAAACTCTCCAGGGGCATCAAAATGGGGTCACAAGCATAGTATTTAGCCCAGACGGCGAGACCATTGCTACTGCTAGTGATGACTATAAGGACTTTACAGTAAAACTTTGGAATTTGCAAGGAAAAGAACTGCAAACTCTCCAGGGACATCAAAATGAGGTCACAAGGGTCGCCTTTAGCCCTGATGGCGAGACCATTGCTACTGCTAGTGACTCTACAGTAAAACTCTGGAATCTGCAAGGAAAAGAACTGCAAACTCTCCAGGGACATCAAAATGAGGTCACAAGGGTCGCCTTTAGCCCTGATGGCGAGACCATTGCTACTGCTAGTGACTCTACAGTAAAACTCTGGAATCTGCAAGGAAAAGAACTGCAAACTCTCCAGGGACATCAAGGTGGGGTCACGAGCATCGCCTTTAGCCCCGATGGCAAGACCATTTCTACTGCTAGTAGGGACTCTACAGTAAAACTCTGGAATCTGCAAGGAAAAGAACTGCAAACTCTCCAGGGACATCAAGGTGGGGTCACGAGCATCGCCTTTAGCCCCGATGGCAAGACCATTTCTACTGCTAGTAGGGACTCTACAGTAAAACTCTGGAATCTGCAAGGAAAAGAACTGCAAACTCTCCAGGGACATCAAGGTGGGGTCACGAGCATCGCCTTTAGCCCCGATGGCAAGACCATTTCTACTGCTAGTAGGGACTCTACAGTAAAGCTCTGGAACCGACAAGAAAAAGAGCTGCAAACTCTCCACGGGCATCAAAAAGGGGTCACGAGCTTAGCCTTTAGCCCAGATGGCAAGACTATTGCTACTGCTAGTTGGGACTCTACAGTCAAACTCTGGAACCGGCAAGGACAAGAGCTGCAAACTCTCAAGGCGCATCAAAAAGCAGTTACGAACTTTGCCTTTAGCCCAGATAGCAAAACAATTGCTACTGCCCAGGAGTATGAAGAAGCAGTCGCGAACGCCGCCATTAGCCCTGATGTCAAGACAGTTGCTACTGTGATTGTATTGAACCCAGTAGTCACGAGCATTGCCTTTAGCCCTGATGGCAAGACCATTGCTACTGCTGGTACTAGTGGTGGCGCAAAAGTAAAGCTCTGGAACCTGCAAGGAAAAAAGCTTCAAACTCTCGAGGATTTTCGATTAGTTGTCTCCAGTCCAGATGACGAGACCATTGCTATTGTTAGTAATTACAATACAGTTAAACTCTGGAACCGGCAAGGACAAGAGCTGCAAACTCTCCACGAGCCTAAAGAAGAATCTAGAGAAACAATCACTAACTTTGCCATTAGTCCAGATGGCGAAACCATTGCTATTGTTACTAATGACTTGACAGTTAAACTCTGGAACCGGCAAGGAGAAGAGCTACAAACTCTCCTAGATATTTCACCAGAGACCACTGGATATATGCTTGACTTGGGTAATCCGATGCCGAGAACAAGCGTAGTCTTTAGCCCAGATGGCGAAACCATTGCTTTTATTGGTTATGACAGTACAGTAAAATTCTGGAACCGGCAAGGACAAGAGCTGCCAATTCTCCAGACGGATCAAGATAGTGTCACGAGCGTCGCCTTTAGCCCAGATGGCAAGACTATTGCTACTGCTAGTGGCAGAGCAGTAAAACTGTGGAACCGGCAAGGAGAAGAGCTTCAAACTCTCCACGGGCATCAAGATAGTGTCACGAGCTTAGCCTTTAGTCCAGATAGCAATACCATTGCCTCTGGTAGTTGGGACTCTACAGTAATTCTATGGGATTTAAAAGATTTTACTCTAGAGCCACTTATGCAAAAAGCTTGTGTTTTAGCAAAAGATTATCTAGAGCATAATGCCCCAGAAACTGATAGAAATCTCTGCGATAATATTAACTAATAGTCCGGTAAAATTTATAGGAGTAGTTCCAAGCATTACCAGAAAAACTACTCTAAGAGCTTGTAATAGACCTCTTACCAAAATAAGCAGGCAATCGTTTTGAATGAGATATTCGTCAATTTTTTTTCACTATTGTCTGAACCTATCCCACTAATAAGATTCTTTCTCTTGTAATAACTTGGTAATCTCTTCGAGATTAAACCGGAAAATCTACAGGCGATCGCATCAGGCTCTGAACCCTCAAAGGCAGATTTGAGGAGAATTGCACAGATTTTAGGTATCGATGTGCATCAGCTGGAGGCTATGTGGGGCAGTTGATGATCAGGTGACATACTCCCACACTGAATCATAGATTACAGTGTGGGCTTCGCAATGACCCCAGCTATTGCTTCGGGCGTTAATTGCGCTTTATTAACGACACGGGATGCCCCACCGCGCCGGAACAATACATAAATACAAGTTCATCCTATATACTGTTGGAATTTTACCCACCCACAGACTGCTCAAAAACGAGTATTTACTGGATGGAACCCCATATTCCAAGTTGTCTAGGTTCTGTGTTAACGGCAACCAGTATTTGTCCCGCCTAAGGCGGGCCCGCTGACGCTAACGACTTTGTTACCTATGTTCATTGTAGACTTTTTTACAAAATTTCCGGGCCGCAACTACATTGTGTATACTGGCAATTCATCCCACGCTGACCCTCCGGGTGCAGACGTGGGGCTTCTTGCCGGACGAGCTAAAAAAGAGGTGAAGTTAATCACTTGAGGACT
Organism: Symploca sp. SIO2E9; assembly: GCA_010692645.1. Classification (GTDB taxonomy): domain Bacteria; phylum Cyanobacteriota; class Cyanobacteriia; order Cyanobacteriales; family Coleofasciculaceae; genus SIO3C6. The sequence goes on along the minus strand of JAAHGS010000076.1, from coordinate 23,599 downwards.
TTGAGCGTGACATCCGGGTACTTGGAAACGACTTCTGGCATTCAAGTAATTCTTGGCAGTGCTCAAAGGAGCTCCTACTCCCTCAGTTCTATCGGAAAATTGAATCAGATTGAAGTACCGCTATGCCCAAGATTACAGAGTATGCAGCCAATATATTTCCCCCTATCCCAGTCATTCGGAAAAATCTCACTTGTAATGAGAACAAGTAACACTTCTTGTCTAAGCTAGTAGAAGAGCGCTCTATACAAGTCGAGCAATGGTTAAAACTCCTACTCAACTCACCTTACTAGAATATCTTGAATACGACGATGGTACAGACAACCGCTATGAGTTGGTTGATGGGGAGTTGGTAGAAGTGCCACCAGAGTCTGAATTAAACCTTTTTATTGCCACTGTTCTGGGACGAAAGCTTGAAGCCTTCGTAACGATGCGACAAGTGAAACTCCATTCCCTAGAGCTAGCCGTTCCTGCAATCGCAGGAATGCCCCTTAATCGCCAACCAGATTTAACTGTAATCACAACAGAACATATTCAGCTTCTGGAACAACTGGGCAAAGCTGCCATCACCCAAGAGATGCCTCCCCCATTGTTTGTCGCTGAAGTCGTTAGCCCTTACAGAAGCCACAACGATAAGAACTATAAGCGCGACTACATTGACAAGCGGCAACAGTATCAAGAACTCGGCATTCCGGAGTATTGGATTATTGACCCCACACAGCAGCTTTTAACTGTCTTATTACTGGCAGATGGTACTTACAGAGCAACTGAGTTTAGGGATAATCAGCAGATTGTCTCTCAGACTTTTCCTGAACTGAAAGTGACGGCTGCACAGATTTTGTCGGCTAGTTGATATCAAAAAGGGACTAATGATGACTGAGCAACAGTCGAATCAAGCTCAGAACAAATGCCTTGCTTCCAACGGTTCAAATTGAAGCCAATTCATCGGTTTATAGACCCAAGTAAGGCTAATTTCAAGTGATTGTAAACCTCTCAAGGTAGGTGTAAACCCCAATGTCAGCCCTGACAGAGGGACTGTCAACCCTCCTGTCAACCCCTTTGTCAGTCCTACTGTAAGCCCTGACAGAGGTTCTGTAAGCCCTGACATTAACCCTGACGTAACCCACTGTCTGACTCTGTCAACCCTGACGTTAACACTGTCTGCCCATTTGAAAAAAAAAATTTTGTACCCTTAATAAGGGGGATTTTATTTTTTTTCTTCCTCTTGGCATGACTTTTCCCTTAACAGTTAATCGATTGTAAGGACCTGACAGTTTAACTGTCAGGTCACTGTCTACTAGGAAGTAAGCCTTACAGTCTGTAAGGCTGTCAGGTTGACAGTTAACATTGTCAGCCTGACACCGCCATAGCAGTTAACCAGATGTAAGGGCAAGGATTAACAGTCATCTTACTACTCTTAAAAAAATCTACCTTGGTTGTAAAGGGCTGACAGTTTATTAACCATATTTGTAATATCTATTACACCTAATGATTAGCCCTGACAATCATATTTACATGCCTAAAAAACGTGAGTTCGATTACATCGAGTGAGCAGTTAGTAGTTGAGCCTCCCTATCTGAGGCTAGTTTCTTATCATCAATCTTGAAACTTTAGTTATTAATCAATCCTTGATTTTTGCTATTTATATTGATAAGAGAACACCAAGCATGTCTGAGCGACTGCTTGTTATTGTATTCAGTACATTTAAGTTAATGAATCAGGCTGTAACCCCATCGATTACATGGCTTAGGTCAGCCTATTAACCACCTTTTATGGTATTAATAACACGAGCTGAGCAATTCTGGCTTTTCGGCAGCGATTCGCCCGAAAGCGCAGAATTGTGGCAATTAATTTTTTTTCCATCCCCCATATTATGTACAAGGCAAAAAAAAATTTTCTGGTCTGGCCCCAGAATTCTGGGGTAGGCTACTCAAGTAAAATAGAGATTTATGCTTCAATAATACCGATTAAAAGCCTTTGTCAACTCTCACCATTTGTGAAAACCTGAAATTACCCGGTAGCGAGATTATATTTGTTGTTAGCTCTGGGCTTACTAGAACAACAAGAGAACTTTTAAGGTTGAGTAGCTAGAAATTTTCCAGTCAATTTTCCCTCACTTGTTTGAGCTTGACTGCTGGAATTTCTATTCTCAGTTAAGAGTGCAGAGGTTGGCTTGAGGGTTGGCGATGTTTACTTGAGGGTATACAAAGCGCGGGTTGGAGTCGTTTTCGGTTTGTTGAGGTATCTCACCATTTAAAGTATGCTAAATTAATCTCTCTATTGTCTGTAACTTACAGACTCCCAGACTTCCGAAGTTACAGACTCCCAGACTTCCGAAGTTGCAGACTTCCAGACTTCCGAAATCCCGAAATACTTGACCTTGGTTCGCAAAGAAACCCGTCTTAGAGAAGACCAACTAGAGCAGCTTACCGCTGTGACTAGGAAACTCAACCGACGCAAGCGGGGCGGTGAGCGCATCACCGAAAACACCCTTATCCGGGTAGCGGTGGATTTGCTGTTGAGTCAGTCGGAGCAGTTGAGCGGTGCTACTGAGGCCCAGTTGAGAGAGTCACTCTCGTTTGGAAGTGACAGAGTGACAGAGTAACTGGTCTTTATTTAGTACGATTGTACTATAATAAGCCCAGAGTTTTTCCTTTCCTATGGCTACCGCATCCAACAAAAAACCCCAGCGTGAAGCCAAGGGCAGTCATTAAGGGTGCATCTACTTCTTTTGTTTCCTGCACAGCTTTTACTCCATCCGGATAAATTGGGCCTACGCCACACTACCTCTGCTGTATCTTGGTGCGTTTTGGACTGAACTTACTCGAAGAAGCACAGGTAATTTCCCTGATGACAAAAAAACTACCAGCACGCTTAAAATAAACTATACGGCTATGAGAATAGTTTAAAAAAATGTTTGTTGGTAGCGCACAAGCGGCAAAACTGATGGGAGTATCTGCCAGGAGAATATGCCAATTACTTTCTTCTGGCAGAATTACTGGAGCCTTTAAGGCTGGCAGGTCTTGGATAATTCCTTTAGTGGACGGAATGCCAAAGGTTAGTGAGGGAACAAGGGGTCCTATTGCCCGTTGGCGCAGGAAAAGACCTGCCCCTGTGACTATCATTCATGTAAATCAGCAGACTATTCGCCAAAATCAAAAACAGGAGAAGCCTGCTCCAGTAATTAGCGTTAAGCGAGGGCAAAGCAATACCTACGGTCATGAGGTAGAAATCCATGGACCGTGTCGGGTAGTCTATCGGCGTGACAACCCTAAGCCATGCGGTGCAAGGGTTTGGATTGAGACTCTCTTCGGTGTCGAAGTGTTCACTAAAAATTCGGAGTAGCTCATAAGCCGCAAGCGCTTCAAAACTTGGCGTGGTTTAACTTGCTATTTGACTTATGATTATTTACTACCCACGTAGTGGGGTAAGGCAATAACTGGTACAACCGTAAAGTCTTGAAAATTAGTCGCTAGAAGGTTTAAACATTCAAAATATAAGGTACATTATGAATCAGGTATTTTTTTATATTCCAAATATAATTGGTTACATAAGAGGCGTATTACTTATCTTTTCTTTTTTTTTGCTCAGAACTCGCCACTAATATTTGTTATTCTCTACGCTATTTCCTATGTATTTGATGCCCTTGACGGTTTTGTTGCTCGTTTAATAAAACAGCATTCTCGGTTTGGTGCTGGTCTTGATATGATTCTCGATCGTTCCTCAACTACCTGCCTACTTTCTATTCTTGCAATTCGCTTTCCACAAGCTTCCCCTATTTTCTTCATACTCATATCCCTAGATATTTCTTCTCACTATTTGCATATGCTTGCAAATGTGAACTCATCTCATAAAATTACTACCCCCGAAACTCATACTTATTTGCTACATTTATATTACTCTTGTCCACTTTTCCTCACTACGCTTTGCATTGCTCATGAGCTTGCTGCATTAGACATATACGCCTATTCATTCTTTAGCGAACCATTTTTCTACGCTGTTCGTTCTTCGCTTCAATTCCCAATAGAATGGTGGCATTATTTCCTTGGCCTTTCATTTATTGTCAGTTTGCCTTTTGCGCTACTTAAAACTATTATCTCGTTGGTTCAGCTAATTAAGGCTGCCCAAATACTAGCCAGTTAACTCCCCCGGCGGGAAGTCCCGCGCTCTCCCGTTGTGCTGGCGCACAACTGCGTTAACGGCGGTCGCCGACATGGAAAGCGGAGTATGATCTCAGGAAAAGGCGGAGCAAGTGCGGCAGCTATTAGGGGAGCGTCGGGATGAAAGTCAAGACCAAGAGTCGGAAAAACTTGATGAATGAGAAAGGTCAATGAAAATGATTTATATAGTATAAATACTTGCTGACCTACCCATTCCATACTACTTTTAATGTTACAATTTGACGTGCGGAATGTGGGTTAAAAGCATTTTGTATTTGACAAGCTTAGATTTCATAGCTTAATTTACCAACGCCCACAATCACTACTTGTACACCACTACCCTCTAGTTTTGGGCGTACTTACAGCGCTTTTCAGATTGATAAACCACATTGTCATAACCAAAACCCTGCAGGGGTGAACGGCCGTTCGCCCCTACTGTGGTCTACTGAAATGAAAACCGCTGTAGGGCTAGCGTTCTATTTCTCCATCAATGAATTTACGAGTCATGATGTTTGCCTCATTATCCGTTAGCTGTTTGGGTGGATGTTTCATAAAGTAAGCAGAAGGTGAGAATAGCACCCCTCCCACACCACGATCAAGTCCTAGTTTACAGCAACGGATTGCATCAATCACAACTCCTGCCGAGTTGGGAGAATCTTCTACAGAGAGGCGAAGTTCTAAGTGCATGGGTACATGCCCAAAGATTTTTCCTTCCATCCGGATGAAAGCGACTTTATTATCCTTTTGCCAGGAAACATAATCACTAGGACTAATATGAATATCTTCATCCTCCAGTCGCTGCTTTAAAACAGCTTGTATTGCTTCTGTTTTAGATTCCTTTTTGGAAGCCAAGCGACTTCGATTTAACATGTTGAGAAAATCTGTATTACCACCTGTATTAATTTGATAAGTACGCTCTAACTTGATACCACGTTTTTTAAATAGCTCTGATAACGCTCGATGAGTAATTGTTGCACCAACTTGAGACTTGATATCATCACCAATTATCGGAATCTGGGCTTTTTGGAAACGCTCTGCCCAAGAAACATCGCTAGCAATAAACACTGGAATGCTATTAATGAAAGCAACTCCTGCTTCTAAAGCACATTCAGCATAGAAATAGGTCGCTGCTTCGGAACCAACAGGCAAGTAATTAATCAGGACTTCTGCTCCTGCTTTTTTGATTATATCAACTAACATTTGCCGATTTTTTTCTGGTTCCTGGCTGACAACAAAGGTCTCATCCTCAGGATAATTTTTCATATGCTCAGATACCCCGTCGCAAATCTTCCCCATAGAAACTGTGACACCTGTTTTGGGAACCTGAGGACAAAAAATCGTGGTGCAATTAGGAGGTGTAAAGATAGCATCGGCAACATCTTTGCCTACCTTCCGTGGATCAATATCAAATGCTGCAACTACTTCAATATCATAAGGACGATAACCGCCAACATCCCAGTGCATCACTCCGTAACGTTTCTGCTCATCATTATTTTGCTTATAATATTCAACTCCTTGAATCAACGAACTAGCACAATTACCAACTCCTACAATCGCTATTTTTATTTTTTTCATCAGTAGGTACACAGAGTTAATTATTTTAATATAATAACATAATCTAGTATAAAAAAAGTGATTTCTTATGAGATTTATCGTCAAAAAAAAACCTTTGCCACCACAACCAATCCAACGCGGTCGTGGTTAACATTGCATCTAGGGTGAATCAGTTAAATTACCAAAATAAGTCTAAAGCCCCGCCTTTTAAGGCGAAATGTTTTGGGAGAGTTGCTCTAATTTCCGTTACAAAAACATACGTCGCCAATCCGACGGCTCCCCTATCTGACTTCTGACTTCGTTAAGCCAGTTGTTTGAGGAAAATTGGTACAGTTCTTAGCGTGACTTCTTGCACGGTTGCTACTCAAATCCCTAGATCCCAAATTGGTTCTATAAAATGTCAATCAAAAATATGGAGGACTTTATGAAGTCTAGGAAATTGAAGTTCGTTGTATTGTTACTAACTGTCGGAATGCTGGCATTAGGCATCTTGATGACGAATCATCAAGCAGTCGATCCTCAAGCAGAACAGTTTGAAATGCTGGTCGAAAATGCCTACCCCCCACTTCCACAACTTCCTACCTTCGATCCACCGATACCCAATCCCAAAATGGATTTAATTAAAAACCCCCTTGCCAATTTAAGTGCAGAGAGAGAAGTCAGACTTAGAAGAAACAGTTTTCCATTGCATTACCATTCTTGGTTAGGGATTCATACACAACATTTGCAAGCGATGATTAAATTGCCTGATGCAAATGGCAAACAATACTATATGGGAACCTACTCTCAAAATCATTCAGACTCTGAAGGCGGAATGGTGTTTGTTGCTGAAGTAAGCTCCGGAAACACTGGTGACGTTATCTGGATAGATGAACTTACCGCAGAACATCTTTCTGGTGGATATAATCACCCTGGGGACCTTCATAAGATTGGCAATTATGTGATAGTCGCCGGTCAGAATTGGTCTGAGTGTATTCAAGATTCGTTTTTTGGCTGCTTACTTCATACTCAAAGTTTTATTCTTACAAAGAGAAGCGATCTTCAAAATGTGCTGTTTTATGATGTTGTCAATCCGGCAAAACCGAAGTATATCGGACAGCTCAACCGTTGCTTAGAAGGTAATGACTACCGCCAATTCGGTTCAGACTCCCAAGAAATTGATACTATTAGCGTTGCCCACTCAAACGGTTATTACTACTTATCGTTTGGTCGTGGCGAAGATGGCTTAAAATGCAGATCGACAACTTTTGATCCTAATGCACAATGGGAAGTTATCGACAAAACTGGTGATTCAGGTGATAGCCCTGCATATTTCTATTACGGTGGCAAATCCTATGTTGGAAAAGCTTCTTTTGATGGAACCAATGTGGTTTTCAAGAAGTTTCGATTCCGCCAAGAAGACACCAATCGGCTTACAGAAAATACCAACGCAGCAGATATGGAGGAGGTGGTGACAGAAAAAACTTCGCCTATGGGATATTGGGCAAACCACTATTCTGTAAGTAGTTTGCCAGACGGAAGCTATTGTGTTTTGAGTACAAAGGTAGTATCCAAGGGCGACCTATTTTTCAAAGAAAAATGTCAATAAGAACAATATCTAGCAACGAATATTGATACCCCTCTTCTGTCACCTGACTTTTCACGGGATGTGGAAAAGTCAGCGATATCTCCCTCCCGGTCAAAGACGTGAATTCCCTACTTGGCGTGGTAAAGCCTTGCGATTTGACTTATAATTATTAACTACAAAGTAGTTGGGTGAGTCAATAATTGTGGTAGGGAAGAAAATTAGTCGCGAGAAGCAAAATTCTAAATAGTAAATGCCACCGCCAAAAACTACTGGTGAACCCCATAGCCTTAAACTCTCTGAGCCTATTCCCCTGACAAGGCATCCGGCAGCGGTGTATCTCGATTCCCTGGCACCGGGGAGCTTACCCACCATGCGGCAGGCTCTCAATGCGATCGCTTCCCTTCTAACTAACAATGAGTGTGATGCCCTCGGTCTAGACTGGGCAAAGCTACGCTATCAGCACACTTCAGCAATTAGAACGGCACTCAAGAAAAACTATGCCCCATCCACAGTTAATAAGATGCTGTGTGCTTTAAGGCGAGTACTAAAGGAAGCGCTTAGGCTAGATTTGATTGACCCCAACGACTATGCCAAGGCTGTGGATTTAGGCACGATTAAAGATAAACGGAAAATTAGAGGTAGAGCGCTCACTAGAGATGAGATTGCTGATTTACTCGATGTGTGCATTGATGACAGTTCTCCCCAAGGTGCAAGGGATGCTGCCCTAATTGGGATTCTACGCGGTGCGGGACTGCGACGGGCTGAGGTGGCCTCGCTTGAGCTAAAAGATTTTAACCCGGAAACTGGTGCCTTGGAGGTGCATCGAGGTAAGGGTGGTAAGGATAGGTCGGTTTATATCCCTGAAAGTGCGATCGCTTGGGTTAAAAGTTGGATTGAAGTTAGGGGTGATGCACCAGGAGCGTTGTTATGTCCGATCAGGAAAGGTGGAGAGATACAGCTGCGGCAGATGTGTCCTGATGCGGTGTTGAAGATTGTCAGGCGCAGAGCTCTTCAAGCTGGTGTGGAGTCGTTCTCTCCTCATGATTTTCGGAGGACTTTCTGCTCTGATTTGTTGGATGCAGGGATTGATATTGTCACGGTGCAAAAGTTAGCTGGTCATGCGTCCCCGGTGACTACGGCTCAGTATGACAGAAGGGGTGAGGAGACGAAGCGATTGGCGGTGCAGAAATTGGGGTTTTAAGATATGGCTCTATGCTATGGTACAGCTCCTAGATTGTCCCCAAAAGCATCACTTCTAAGTGAGTTACCTAGGTTGTAATTAATGTTTAAGCAGTAGTCATTTAAGTAAGTTACATATTGTGGTTAGCAGAATCACTTGAAAAATTCTACTGTCTAAGTATGGAGACCTTAGTAACACTCCAATGAGTAAGTAAGTTATTTACGACTCAATTAGCTGGAGAAGGGAAAAAATCATTGGGAGTAATTATATAGGATAAGTGTCATGGTCAAAGCAAAAATGCGAGACATTGTTGTGTTGTTGCCAGGAGTATTAGGCAGCGTTCTACAAAAGGATGGGAAAGATTTGTGGAATACTCGTCAAGCAACATTTAGTGCGCTTACTGGAGCTGATGCTTCTTTTCAACAACTTGTGCTAGAGGAAGATGACCCCAAATTTGATGATTTGGGCGATGGTATCAAAGTAACTAGTTTAATAAACTTTCCTCATCTGGTTGCAGGACTAATAAAAATTGATGGCTATTCCAAGCTTTCACGCTTAGTTACTGATACATTTAAGGTGACTAAAGGAAGTATAAATGATAATTATCCAGCCAATTTTTTCGAGTTTCCCTACGACTGGCGGCGTGACAATAGAGTGGCCGCAAGAAAATTGAAAAAACTAATCGATGAACGTTTACCCCTGTGGCAAGAATACAGTGGTGCTAAAGAGGCAAAAGTAATTTTTCTTGCCCATAGTATGGGTGGATTAGTTGCTCGTTATTATCTAGAAAGATTAGAGGGGTGGTCTAACTGTAGAGCTTTGATCACCTTTGGTACGCCTTATCGAGGAGCAGTTGACACACTCAATTATCTGGCGAATGGTTATAAACAAATACAATTGGATTTAACCGAGGTAATGCGCTCTTTTACTTCAATTTATCAATTGCTTCCTATCTATGAAATGGTTAATATTGCTGGCAAGTACCAGCGAGTAGCAGAAACCGACGGTATTCCTAATGTCAATAAGCAGAAAGCTCAGCAAGCACTAGCTTTTCATCGAGAGATTGAAGATGCTATTAACAAACATTTAAATCAAGTCGACTATCTTAAATCAGGTTACAAAACAATACCAATTGTCGGTATTCATCAGGATACTTTTCAATCAGCTAAACTCTCTGATGAAACAATAATAGCGAGTTACGAATTGCCAAAAGGAATTGATTCTATTTTATCTGATGGAGATGGAACCGTACCTCGTCTGTCAGCAATCCCCATTGAACTTGACCAGGAGTACCGGGAAACTTATATTGCCCAGCGTCATAGCTATCTACAAAGTAGCAATCTAGTGTTAAATGATGTGCGCGAACGCCTCAAGCAAATGCAAATCCCACACCAGCCAATTCGCGGTTCCCAACTCAGTAAAGATATAGCCCAGAGAGCTGCTATTAGTCTCAATTTCGATGATTTGTACCTTGTTGATGAGCAGATAAAAATTGGTGCTAGAATCCTAAATTTTAGGGAAGATGACGGAGTACTCATAGCCAACATTACTCCTATTGGTGGTGAGAGAAAAACACTCAACATAGAATTTGAGGAACAGAAAAATCAATGGGTACTGAATTTGGATAATCTTACTCCAGGAATTTATCGCTTAGAAGTAAAAACGCGCAAGTGTAATCCTTTTGCCCCAACTCCCTTACAGGATTTCTTTGAAGTTGTAAAGTAAATCTGAAAATATCAACTATTTACGCCGAAAAGAAGAGATATTTGTGATATTGACTAGGTCAAAGATAGGGGAATATTTCGTCAGAAATTAATCTATTTAGGTAGGAAAATCAGATCTTATGGAATGGCAGTGGTCTAGATACAACTGTGAGAGTTTAGCCAGTTTTGTAACTGATAGAGCAGTTGAATTTCTTAAACTACCAGAAAACCGACTCGATTTAACTCAAAGCCAAGGTCGTTACCAGTTGATTAAAGCGATTTACAAGGCTCTAGTCGAAAAACAGATACAATATGCTCATGAAAAATACAATCCTTCTGCTGCCTCACAAAGAATACGCACTCCAGCAGAAATACTTAACGCTCCAGGGGAAGGAACTTGTTTAGATTTAGCTGCTATGTTCTGCGGACTGTGTTTAGGTAATGATTTATTACCGTTACTCATCGTAGTAAATGGTCATGCACTCGCAGCAGTTTCCCTAAACTATTCTCGATGCCAATGGGATGAGGATGCAAAAGAACGAGGAATTTTTTACGATAGCCCTCTAAAAGATGTAGAGGAATTAAAAAGACTGATTGACAACGAAGCATATTTGGCGATTGAGTGTACTGGTTTTGCCCATAGTAAGAGTCTACCAGAGTCATCCCCGGAAGGATTGGGGCGCACAAAAGAAGGAATTTTGCCATTTGAGAGAGCAATAATAGCTGGTCGCGAGCAACTTGACCATCCAGATAGACCTTTTAAATTCGCTCTTGATATTGCAACAGCACACTATTCTTGGGACATTAAACCAGTTGATTTTCCTACTCAGAAAGATAGTCGAAATGTTTCTATTTCCGTTGATAACCGAAGTGGTGGTGTCTACTTTGAAAGTCGAACAGTTATTAATGGTGATGTGGTTGGAGGTAATCAGACAAAGAACATTAAATAGCACAGTTGTGAGCAGAAAAAGTTAAGGAGTTTACACAAGTGAGCGAGCAACTAGAACCCAATTCTACGGAATCAGAACCTTCTAGTTCTCTAGAATCGGAGCCTATTACTAACGATGAAGATAAAGAAAATCCAGCTTCAACCAATCCTATAAAAGAGTTTCTCCAAAATTTCCAAGGCAATGAGACAGCCAAAAATATGGAGGAGATGTGGCAGGGACTGGGAGCAGCAAATGTTTTTATTGACGCACGTAGCGGCGGTGCTTATTTTGCTGGCGAGGCAAAGGTTGCAGGAGATTTAGTGGGGCGTTCTCAGTCAAAACGCACAGCATCAACAACAGGTAATTATGCCAAAGATATAGCAGGAACAATATTGAGCGCTGATCTTAAAAAAGTATGCAGCGTCTACGTTCAAACTTCCAGCTATAGCGATGCACAAAACATCCTAAATAACAAACACGTCTTAATTTTGTGGGGTGACTCCCATCTTGGTAAGAGAACAACCGCAATTCATCTCTTACTTTCGCTCTCACAAACTGAGGAGATTTTGGAGATAGATCCTACCTTAGGAGAGGAAGACCTGAGAACATTTCAGGCTGAAGCCAAGCAAGTGTACCTTATTGACACCTTCACCCCAGATAGTGCAAGTAAGCTATATAACTTTGCCTTAAATAATCTGGCTCAAAAACTGAGGGAGCAAAGTAGTTATTTGGTTATCACTGTAGACCATCGTACACAGCTTTCCCAAGAATTAGGTCAATATATTTTCCAGTGGAAGGAATTGCCAGCCAGTAATACCTTACTGGAAAAGCATTTGGTGTGGTATTTGGAAAACCAGGAGCCTGATAGTATTCGGACACTAACTCAGCAAGAGTCAGTCTCCAAACTACTTGACAACAGGCTACTGCCTGGAGAAGTAGATAGATTAGCAGAATTGCTTGCCAAGGTAGCTAGAAATGAGCTTTCCCTGGAACAAGCTGTAGCAAGTTTCAGTGGACAAATAAAGCAACAAGTAGAAACCTGGTTTGACGAAGAGCGAGACCTAAGTCAACGTGTTTTCATGATTGCTCTGTCTGTTCTCAGTGGTAGCAAATATCAAGCAGTTATTAATGCCAGTCAGCTTTTGCAATCCCTCATTGAACCTCCCTCAGAGAAGGAAGAGACATCTAACTCTGAACCAGCGTTCAACAAAAAACGTAGTGAAAGACTAAAAGAAGTTAGCGCTCATTTAACTCAGGGATATGAAAATACGGAGTTTGGGCGCAGTCCAGTTGAGTTAGTTGAACTGGATAATCCAGCTTTTCAACCTGCTATCCTTGCTTACATTTGGAATGAGTACGACTCCTATCGTGACAAGCTGCTGGAATGGTTGCATGAATTGGGAGTTCACTCAGACTCAAAATTTGAGGTACGAATTAGGGCAGCAGCAGCAGCAGGAGAACTAAGTAAATACGCCTTTAGAGATGTTCTTACTCGAATCATACGACCTTGGGCAATTTCTCAGCAGCAGCCTGTACAGATACTTGCAACCTTAGCTCTCAGCGTTCCTGTTTTTGAAGGAGATTTAGCCTCACAGGTACTAAATTTGCTCCATAACTGGAGTGGATTAAAAAATAACCCACGCTTGTGCTGGACTGCTACAAAAGCCTATGGAAGCTATGTAGGACTACGTTTTCCTGATATTGCCCTTCGAGATTTATTCAAAATCGCTCAGTCTGGAGATGCTAACTTACTTTCAGCCGTAGCCGAAAGCGTAACAATTCTCTTTGAAGCTGGTAAATTTGTTCCAAATCAATATTTTCTCATCTTAAATGCCCTGCAAGACTGGACAAGTCTGCCAAAAGTAACTTTACCACATCAATTAGGTTTACTAACCTTTTGGATACTTATGCACGAAGCTAAAGTTCCAGGAGACTCAAATCAAGGTTATTGGCCTACTTTACTACGACTGGCTAAAGAAGACCCTATGTATGAAGACATAATTATTCGACTATTACGACGTTCCTTAAATCAGAAACAGTTGAACAAAATTGCGAATTTCCCATTGCGTAAGCAGGTGCTAGAAGAAATACACAACTGGCTACAACTCGTCGATGATGATACACGGCTATATCCCATAATCGGAACGTTCATCTTTAAGTTAGCTGTTCAAGGAGAGGAACGTGAAAGATTACGTATTTTAAATAAGCTAAAGGAATGGGAATTGGCTGGACAGTCCAAAGCTGTCAGTAAAATTTTCTCGAAAATTAGCAAGTATTTGAAAATTTAGTAGAGGAGTTCAAACAATGGTAGACACATACAATCCAATAATCGGTCAAGAAAAAATCAAGGGTTGGCGACTATTTCAACAACGCCCAGTTCCTGATGCACAGACAGCACTCGTTTTTTCCGGTGAAGGACAACCATTACTGACTATAAAACAAGGTCAAAGAGGAATAACTAGCGGGGAAATGGTGTGGGGAAAATACCATGTCCTCTACAGGGTGGATTTGACTGAGCATCCCCTAAGTTTTAGGTGTGATTTACCTTGCAAAACAGATGCCTTTGTTTTCAACGCTGAAGTTACGTTTATATGTTCAGTACATAACCCAGCAATGATTGTACAACGTAACGTAACTGATGTTAGCCAAGTTCTAAAACCTTTAATTGTTGAGGTTATGCGTTCTAAAAGCCGTAACTATGATACTGAAGACAGCGGAATAGCAGAGCGTGACATAGGTAATAGTGTCAAACAAGCAATCTATGATGCAGGCTTTCAAGTCAATCGCTTTGTACTTGAACTGTCTTTGGAAAAAGAAGCTCGTGAACACATTCGAGAAAAAACACGTATTCAGAAACAGACTGAAATAGAAAAAACAAGACTGCAGAGCAGTATTGAGCTTGAACGACAACAGCGAGAGTTAGATAAACAGCGCCAAGAATATGAGTTGGAACGTAAGAAAAGAGATGAAGAATTCGAGCTTGAGCGTATGAAATTAAAGATGGATTTTTATGGTCCAATGATACAAGCAGGTAACTGGCAAATACTAGCAATGCAGCTTGCTCAGAACCCTGAAGATGTACAGGTCATCGTACAACAGCTTAACCAGCAGACGCAACTTGAACGAGAACATCAGATGAAGATGCTGAAAATGCTCATAGATGAAGATGCTTTAGAAGGTTCGCAAATAACTGAAGTTAGCAAAGTTGCGCTGCAAAAGTTACTCGGAATTGCTGAACAGTCTATACCAAAAATAAAGGGTAGCTCAAACCAAAATGCAAATGCTCAAGATGCTGTGTTAGATGTAAACCCAACAGATAATGATACCTCAGAAGTTAAAACTCCTGATTTTGATGATTGGGATGAAGATGATTAGTCAAGCAGTTAACCCTCTTTCAAGAAACAGCAATGTTTCTTTACATCCATAACGGAAGCAATCGCGTCCGTGAACAGCTTCTGTCAAACTGGGTTGAAACCTTTATTTTTCGCTAGCTGTATCAACGTAAGTTCGTCAGATTCTCCCCAAGTGACGGAAGAGGGTTATGCCGTTCAGTAAATACCTCCAAAGTTAAGCGTGTAACAAAGGTTTTAATTTTATTTTTGGAGGTATTTCGTAAGTAAATCTTAGCTTATTTAGGAATATTTAAAGACTTAAAATATTTATCATGATTGATTTATTACAAGCTATAGTTAGGACAATTTTGGAACCGCTTCTCCCCCTACCAATGCCATTGCGGTTATTAGTATTTATACTTATTTTAATGCCTGTTTTTTCTTGGCTGACATGGAGAGCATTTCCTTGGCTACTGACTCAACTATCTCAATTAATTTTTATAGGTGTAGAAGTTATTGCTAAAAGCCTGCTTTTGTTGGAATACTTTTTTTCAAAAAAAAGCCGTATTCATGGCAGTCAGTTGCCAGAATCAGTCTACTTAATAGGGGATTTATTAGGAGCAATAGTTGTTTTTTTTTATAAAACTAAACAGCAATTTAAGAAAGCTTTAGATTATATCTTAAAAAAGAATAAGCGATGGATGCCCCATGCCAGATGGTTTGTTGTAACAGCGATATTATTACCATTTATCTGGTTTGTTCGCCCTTCTATAGAAGAAACTCAACTAGGCAAATTATTTTCCAGTGGATTTAATTTTTGGTACTCCCTGGAAGCTTGGGCAATGACTGGTAAATGGAGACCTTATCCTCTTAGTTTATCACCAGAACAATTTATCAGGAATTACTTTTCTACAATTAACCAAGGTGATTATAAGAAAGCTTGGAATCTTTTATCAGATCATTATAAAAGCAATAAAAGTGATTATAATTCATATCTAAAGTGGTGGAGAGACCAAGTAAAACAAGTAAATATAGATCAAATTAAACTAATTTCAAAAAATAATAAATCGGCGATAGTAGAGGTTCATTTGCAATTCTTAATGAGACCAAATGGAAGGTTTACAAAACCAGAGATTGTACACTATGAGCTAGTGTGGGATTCTCAAAAAGACACATGGGTTTTTTATGGGGGAGAAAGCGTTCAATGATTAACTGTAGTGGCTTGCAAAAACTAAAGGCTCGGCTCGCAAATAATCTGAGCCGGAAATGTCTCTGTTTGCAAGTCCGGTCTCTCTTGTTAGCAAGCCGCTACATCCAACTGAGAGGGCTTCAACCACTTGATATCTAGCGCCAGCTGAACAGGAATTCTAGACCTTTGATAGCTGGATTTGGGTTCACTCTCAACAACAGTTCCAGTTTGTCCCTTGCAGTTTCCCGTTAGAACCCTTACCTCCGCGCCAGCTGCGAGAGTTAAATCTAATTGTGCTACCATGCGATCGCTCAATTCCACCTATTTAGTGTTCCCGTTTCTTGAGTTTAAAAGCCATAGCGCTCCTCAAAATCCAACTCATCGATAACTTGTCTTACAAACACAGTAACGCTCACCCAAACAATATCTCTAATCTCAGCCCACCACTGGGAACGAACACAGCGCTCAACTAGCCCTCTTAAAGCCTCTGGCGCTGCTGCATCCAGTTGTGAGATAACTTCTCTTGCTTTCCCTTTGTCCTCCGAAGCGTTGTCTTCCGAAGTATGGTCTAAGTGGAGAGTTTCCTTTATATATTTACCCGATTGGGACGGATTTGGTGGCGACATAGCTAAAGAACTCTTAGCTGAAGCTTCATCCCGCTCTAACCAGAGAGCAAATAAGTTATCACGCTCAGGAATAGATAATTGATAAATCCAGTGCCGCTCACCTCGTGACTCCCTACCTACCCTCACAGGAGTAATATGAAGATGCCTCAAAAGTCCTTTGAAAACCTTCATTGGAGAATCAGAGGGCTTGTAACTCCCCAATCCCAACTGTCTTAGCTGCCAGCTAGTGAGCGGCGCGGTAACGAGTGAGTGTAATTTGAGCAGCTCCTCGTCAGCGTTGGTGAATTTGGAGTCCCTGCCGCCAAGGAGTTGAGGGATTCCCAGAATCTCAAGTGCTCCAATTTTTGAGCCTAATTGGGAGCGGTTGAAATCAGGGACGAAGAGTTTACCTTGTCCATACTCTAGCTGCTCTTTGGCTTTGGCTGCATCTCTGGCTGGCAGATGAGCTCTTCCTAGGGTCAGGTAATAATGAAGTCTGAGCTTGTGGTAACATCCCTTGTCGTCAAGCTCGACGAGTTCTGGTGTCACCTCTCCGTAGCGCTTCCTCAACTGCCAATGTCGCTCACGTCGGCGCTCCTCTTTAGTTTTCGCTCGTTTCTCCTTACTAGCAAGGTACTCCTGCTCACAGGAGAAGGGTCTGGCGTTACTGATAGCAAGACACTCAGCAGAGTAGAGCTTATCCCTGAAGGCAAAAAGTTCTTCCTTGAGGTCTGCTCCGTCCCCGCCCATAAGCATAATGCGGTGTCCTTCTTCGAGCAAGCCAGCAAAAATTTGTTCTGCGTAGTTGACCATAGAGGCGTTGTGGCGGCAAGCAAACTTCGCCCAAGCTTTGAGGGACTCTGGCTGGAAAATCTGTGAGCTTGAGGGGTCATCAAGGCTCTCCTCAAGTCCAGTGAGGTCTGCTGCCTTCAGCAATTTAATGTTACTCTTAAACTCTCGGCTCTGACCTGCTCTCAAGTCCCGCCAGGTCAAACCCCCATTCCCCACTTTGGCAAGTCCCATGGGAGCGGCATAGACGTGCCGAGGCACTGGCTCTCGTACCCGAGCCAAGGACTGCCTCACGGAGTTGGGAGCAGTAATCCCCTGAGCTAAGGCAAATACCCCAGTAAAATGATTGGTGATGTCAACGCTTATGCCCGTCTCAATTGAGGGACTGGAGATAACCACATCGTAACAGAGTAGAACATTGTTGATCTCCTTGATACATCCTGTTGCTGGATGAGTGGGGTCAGAAACTGATTGAGAGTCAATTCTGAGGATTCGCAGCTGGGGAAACTTCTCTAGTAGCTTACCCTCTAGGTTTTGAGTTCCCCACAGGCTTTTCTCTTTCTGAGCCGAGCAACAGATGAAGGGCTTACCTCCAGCTTCAATCTCAGAGAAAACAGCCTCGATTAGGTGTTCGGGCTTGGAGTAACGGTAAACGTCCCAAGATTCCTCCACAGGCTTATACTCGTTAACAATCAGGTAAGGTTCTACATTGCCCATAAGGTTAGAGAGGTACTCAATTGAGAGGTCAGACAGGTCAGCATCAGCGATGTACACCTGCGATGCTTTTTGAAGTAGAGCTTTGAACTGTCTGAGAATCGCTACTCGGTGCTTCATACAGGTGGAAGAGTTAAGCAGATGCCATAGCAGCTGCTCCGCCTCATCGAGGATGACAATGCACCCTTCCCAGTCTTCGGCACAGAATTGGGCTTGTGAGTGAGGATGCAAGGAGTCAACACAGAGTCCGTACCCAAACAGGTCTCCCTCTTCAGAGTTACGAACCTCACTGATGTAATTAAGCCCCATGCGACCACATAGTGCTTCTCCTAGCTGTACGCGGTGGGACAAGTTGATAACCCTAATTCCTGCCCTCATGGCTGATGTAGTCACAGGGATTAGACTTTCGGTCTTGCCAGTTCCTTTGGCAGATTTGATGGCGATGAGTCTTTCCTCAGCAGGGATAGTCAGTTCTCCAAGGAATCTTTGATTGAGAGATATGTTGGGCTGATGGGTTAGTTGGTTGAGGCGGCGTGCTCTCCACAGGGAAAGAGGTAAGGCTCTTTGATAAGCTTGCTCGTAAGCGGCAGCTCCATGAAGGAAAATCAGGTCATCACAGCCTTTACAATCGCCAGAGTCCCAAGTGACAACATTGACATCAGCTCCCTTTTGAGCAAGCAATCCTCCCAGACGCTCCTGGGCTTTAGCTACGCTCTCAACGGTGCTGGGCTTCATGTCTTGGTCAAAGCTGAGGTAGAAGGGTCTGCCTGCTGTTGCCAAAACTTCAAGCTCTGGAATGAGTTCTCGTTTATTTTGTCCCCACTGGTCAACAGAGACTCGATAACCGCTGTTAACTCCTGGCAGGGCGATCGCCACATAGCCAGCACTGAGTAAGGCTCCGGCTTTTTTGGCTCCTTCGGTGATAATTATGGGTATTTCTGGATTGTTAATTACCCATTGCCAGAACCAGTTATATTTATTTTGACTGATAAAGTTTGGTTCAAACCCATATTTTCTGGCGATTTGTTGTCCCAGAGCTAGGGGAATTTGGAGAGCAAACACCCCTGTAGCGGTTTTGGGTGGGTGCTCGTATTTGATGCGTTTTTGAGGCTGATCTGGATTTCGTCGCGGTTTGTCGGGTTTGAAGCACCCCCAAAGATCTAGTTCCCCAGTGAGTAGATTAATGCCGGAACACCACCAGCCGCCGTGTTCAATGTGTCGATAGCGCTTGAGAATGTGGTCACGGATTCTGCCGTCGTTGCGCCGGGGAATGTCGTCTGAGATTAGGAGATAGTCGTAGGGTCTGCTGCCACGACAAGAGACGATATTTAATTTTATAATTTCGGGATTAACGGCTGAAAGCAGCCATTCTTGATAATGTTGTGGTTTGGTTGTTTCCATGATGACTCCTGGTGGTTATGGAGCCACAATCCTTTTGTGTAAAGGTGATTAGGAAGGCACCTTCTTTAGCGTGCCGAAGTATCGCTTCGGGCGCGGGAGTTTCCGCGATGGGAAATCATTTGTACCAACCTGCATTGCGAGAGGGCCCTTATGGCAGTGCCTGCATAGCGTTTAACAATTCTTTACACAAAAAATCTCGAAGGGTGACGATTGTCCCTAAAAAAATTTGCCTTGGGGAACCTTCATGCCGTATCATAAAAACTGATAAGGCTTTGATTTGTCGTCCGTAGGCTATCTACCAATGTGCATTGGTCTGCTAAACTTTGGCACACTGGGGATTGACTTACACAATTACCCAAAAGGATTGTGGTTTATTTATCTAAGCAATCCGGTTTTCGTTAAATCATAGTCATTCACCCCCTCGGTGGTGTGATCAAGACCCGTTGAATCGGGCTTGAATTTCTTTATCAATAATAAAACCATTTGGGCACTAAAAATAATCTTTTTAGTGTTTTTTCTATTGCAAAGTTTTGTGTAGGATGCCCCATCGGAGTTTATATCATCTCCTCCGTCATGGTGACATAGTTTGGTGATTTTGTATTCCGTAAAAATACTTATTTTTGCTTGGGTAGAGAATATTATAAAAATTGGGATTGAACCAGACCAAAGTTACTTCGAGTTAAAAATTACCCTTGGTATTTCTAAATTTTTGACACGATAGCAAATTTTTGTAAACTTTTCCGAGGGTTTGGAGCTACTCTCTTTTATCCCATGTTAAGTCTATAGCTAACCAGAGCTTAGCTTCTAAAGTTGGTGTGAGAGTTTCTTTGACGTTGATTCTTTAAGGAAGGGTAATTATGAAAGCAAGTCTGTTGAGCTTGAAAGCAATTATATTCAGCTTGATTTGCCTCGTCGCAATAGCCTTTGTCACCTTTGCCGCTCCCGCCGGGGATGCCTTTGCTGCTCCCAAGCCAAGCGCTCCGACAGAAGACGTCTCAATCCCAGAGCCAACCTGTATCCAACCTTTTACCGGAGAAGAGGGTAACCCGGTTTTTTGCTTTGCAGATCCCTGTTCGGTGACCCAAAACTGTGTCGCTGGCTCGAAATGTGTCTCAAATTTTTGTGGTGGCTGTAATGCCCTGTTTTTTAGAGGCGCAGATTTCGTGACCAACTGCGATTCCTGTTCGAGTTGCACTAACCCAAACAACGGGACGATGGATACACTTGTCAACTGTTTGGTTGCCCCTTGCGATACTGCCACCTGTCCAGCTAATCCTAAAGCTAAATGCTTCAACAACTATTGTGGTGGATGCAATGCCATTTTCTTTACTGATAATGGAGAACGTGTCGATTGCTCACCAACCTCATGAGCAATTGCTTGAAGTCTCCCCGCTTTAAAAAGACGGGGATTCTAAATTGCTTAGGAATCTGTCAACCTCTTAGAGAGTATCTATAAAAAAAGATAAAGAAAAATAAGTTAGAGGGAGTAATCGGGAAAAATGATTCCACTAATGTAAAATCGTCTTGCTGCTTAAGATTTTATTTATAGTCACTTTCTAAGCCTCTTGACCATCGAGATTCGGTGCGAGGGTACTGCGACCATAATCTTCGATTTGGTCGTAGGGGAATCGTGGCCAGGGTGTAGCGCAACTAAAAGTTGATCATAAATTTACTTTCCGAGTATAATTAAGGGCTAATCATGCACAGTGGTCGTAATAGACGGTGCGTGAACTTGTACCTAGACAACTGAAGATATGGGGTTTTACAAGGAAATATATTGCCTCTTGTATGTAAAATCTTCTCCGAATTTAGGTGTGTAGTACAAGTTTTCGCTACACAACGGCGGTGGGACTCATCGTTTCTGCGCGTGGAGGCTTAGGGGTTGCCCAGCCCGTGAAGCGCGTTAGCGGAGCGTGCCGAAGGCTAGCTTAAAGAGTAATCTTGAGAAGCCCCCGGTATAATATGCAGATTTACTGGGGGAGAACGTCACTCCTTATTACCCTTGCTTTCCAAATGACTAGACTTTTTGAGGCTTTTATCTCCTACGGACGGGCTGATAGTAAAGCCTTTGCCATTAAACTGCAAGCTCACTTAGAACAGCTTGGGGTTAAAGTTTGGTTTGATTTTAATGATATTCCACTGGCTGTGGATTTCCAGAATCAAATTGATGATGGCATTGAAAAAGCCTCTCACTTCTTATTTATTATTAGTCCTCATTCGGTTAATTCTCCCTATTGTGGGAAAGAAATTGACCTGGCAATTAAGCTCAATAAACGCATTATCCCTCTACTGCACGTTATGCAAATTAGCCAGGAAACCTGGCAGCAGAGAAACCAAAAAGGCACAGTGGAAGATTGGGAAGCTTACAAGCACAAAGGGTTACACGATAGCTATCAGAATATGCACCAGACACTCCGCAAGCTCAACTGGGTGTTTTTTCAAGAGGATAAGAATGATTTTGACCAATCCCTAGCTGACTTAATTAAGTTACTAGGAACTCATACTGATTATGTGGCTTCCCATACCCGATTTTTAGTCAAGGCACTGGAGTGGGAAAGAAATCAAAAACAAACTAGTTACTTATTAATTGGAGAAGAGAGGCAGCAAGCCGAAGCTTGGCTGAAAATCAGGTTTAAAGATGAACAACCACCCTGTGTGCCCACCGATTTACATGGCGAATACATTACCGAGAGTATC
Source organism: Symploca sp. SIO2E9 (assembly GCA_010692645.1). Classification (GTDB taxonomy): domain Bacteria; phylum Cyanobacteriota; class Cyanobacteriia; order Cyanobacteriales; family Coleofasciculaceae; genus SIO3C6. The sequence goes on along the minus strand of JAAHGS010000076.1, from coordinate 1,782 downwards.
AAGAATGGTAACAACTTGATGAGTGAGGTTTTTCTTTCCTATGCGGATGAAGACCGACTAACAATGGAGAAGATTCGTAATTCTTTGAGGCGAGAAAGTATTACAGTTTGGACTAATACTACCGATATTCAAACTGGGGAGGCTTTTGAGGAAGCGATTCAGCGAGGGATTGAACAAGCAGATAACTTCGTCTATTTACTTTCCCCTGATTCAGTCAACTCCAAATACGCTCAGCAAGAGTTGGATTTAGCTTTACCCCTCAACAAGCGAATCATCCCCCTACTAGTGCACTCAACTCAGCCGGAAATGATACCGAGTGGACTCAGAGAACTACACTACATTGATTTGACTGATAACCTCAAGGAAGAGGATTACCAGCTTGATGAAAGCCAACTGCTCAAAATCATACATCAGGATGCAGCTTACTACAATGAGCACAAAATCTTGCTGACGAAAGCACTCAAGTGGCAGCGGCAGCAAAATAATCCCAGTATTCTGCTACGGGGATACAATCTACGCAGTGCTCAAGCTTGGTTAAAGGTGGGGCACACGAGGAGAAACCATCCGCCCACAGCTTTACAGGAAGAATTTATTACTGAAAGTCTGCGGCAACCACCATTAGAATCTCTGGATGTATTTATTTCCTATTCTCGTGCCGATTCTGATTTAGCAAGAAAGCTCAACGACAGCTTACAGCTACAGGGTAAGACAACTTGGTTTGACCAAGAAAGCATTGTTTCAGGGACGGATTTTCAGCAGGAGATTTATCGAGGAATTAGAGCGTGTGACAACTTTTTGTTTATTCTCTCTCCGAGAGCAGTGAATTCTCCCTATTGTCAGGATGAAGTGGAATATGCTGCTTCTTTGAATAAGCGCTTCGTGACGGTGTTACATCAACAGATAAATACAGCCGATTTACATCCAGAGTTAGCCAAGGTGCAGTGGCTCGATTTTAATCAGAATCAGAGGGATTTTAATGCTAATTTTAACCAGTTGGTGAGAACACTGGATACGGATAGGGAACATGTTCACAGTCATAGCAAGTGGTTGCAGAGAGCACTGGAGTGGGAGCAAAAAGGAGAAACTAATGACTTGCTGTTGCGAGGTAATGAGTTTTTGATTGCTCAAAGTTGGCTAGAAGTAACGGCGCAAGAAAAGAAAAAGCCGAGTGCGACTGCTTTGCAGAAGTTGTTTATTGAATCAAGTCAGAAGGCAATTGAAACTGCAGAAGAAGAGGAAAAGCACAGACAAGCAGAAATGCTGCGCTTGCAGGAGGAAAAGACCAAAGAGGCGGAAGCGAGATTAGCAGAGGAAAAGAAAAGATTAACAGAGCAGAAAAAAAGTGCCAAACGACAAAAAATCTTTCTGGGTGCTGTTAGTACAGCATTAGTGGTTGCTGTTGGTCTTGGTGTAGTAGCTTTCATACAGCGGCGAGAAGCAATTAAAGTTACTGCAGGTCAAATCAACGCTTTGAACGGATACTCTTTAATACTGGATGAATCAAATCAGGAATTGGATGCAATGGTTGAAGCAATTAGAGCTGGAAGCCTACTGAAAAATTTAACTAGTAAAAAAAACCAATTAGAAGCTCCAATTTTGACAATTTTGCAAGAGTTAACCTACAACACGGGGAAAAGATTTAGAGAGCGCAATCAGGCGTAAAGCTAAGGAAGCTGTCACCAGATGCCAACTGGCTAAAACCCAATCACACAGGGAATTTCACCATCACTTGGTCATAAATTGCCTGAGCTTCCCTGATACTCAAACGCGAATACACCTCCA